>CAYPZI010000038.1:0-24327 GCA_964415185.1 uncultured Balneolaceae bacterium
TTGATTCGGCGTCTTGATTCGGCGTCTTGATTCGGCGTCTTGATTCGGCGTCTTGAAATCTGACTTCTGAAAAGATAAACCATTGAATGTGAAAGTCAATGAATTTATAAAAATGTTACAATTTTATAGGTTAAACCAACTGCCATGCCTCAAGACGGCAGGGGATGATCGCAGCGTTAGGATGACGGATTGAACAACCTCCGCGCGTGTTCCGCCTTTTGGAACACCGCGTAGCGTTGGGAGGCTTTCGGCTCAGTCTCATTCATCGGATGACTGAGGTTATAGATTGAACCAATGGCTTAGTGCGAATAAGTCATCCGATGAATTTATAGCCCCAATCTCCAGACGCGTCAAGGTGCTTCGCACGCTTGGCGGTCTTCGTTTATCAGCGGTTATTTATTATCCTTGAAAATATCATCAATGAGGTGGCCGAATTTTTCACTAATGACTCTTCTTTTTACCTTCAGTGTCGGGGTTAATTCTCCCGTTTCAACACTGAATTCGGTAGCCAGGAGCCTGAAGTCCCGTATCTTCTCATGAGACGCCAGTTCTTTAGAGAAAGAGCGCGTCTCTTTTCTGTAGATGTCAATCACCTTTTCGTTTTTGATGAGATCTTCATGCGAATTGTAATGGATTCCTTCTTCTTTGGCAAACTTTTCAAGTGATTCGAAGTCGGGCACAATCAGGGCAGCCATGCAAATTTGTTGCTCGCCTACCACAACAAGCTGGTCAATCCATTTGCTGGTTTTGAACATATCTTCGATTGGGCCCGGGTAGATATTTTTGCCGCCCGCATTCACGATCATGTGTTTGATACGGTCGGTAATCTGGAGGTTGCCATTAACAAACCGGCCCACATCCCCCGTGTGAAGCCAGCCCCCTTCGTCTATCATCTCTTTGGTCCCCTCCTCATTTTTCCAGTATCCCTTCATCACATTCGGGCCCTTGCAGAGGATTTCACCCTGTTCCGAATCAAGATCCGACGGATACTGCTCGCCGCTCAACTGGGCAACAATTTCATTATCCTCAATCCGCTGAATGCCCACAGTTACACCATTCAATACCTGTCCGACCGTACCGATTTTTTCTTCACCGTAACGGTTAACCGTCATGACGGGAGATGTTTCAGTCAGGCCGTATCCTTCCAGGATATTCAGTCCGGCAGCCATAAAAAAGGATCCTATGTCAGGCGGCAATGCTGCACCACCGGATACAAAAAACCGGATTCTTCCACCCGTCCGCTCCTTAAGTTTATTAAAGACAAGCTTATCAGCAATCACTTTTTGTATTTTCACCAATCCGTTCTCTCCGGCTGCATGCTTTTCACCAACATTTAAAGCCCATTCAAAGATCATTTTCTTAAGATTGCTTCCGTTTTCAACACTTTTGAATATGAGGTTATAGATCTTTTCGAATAGCCTTGGAACACTCACCACGATCGTGGGGTGTACTTCAATCATGTTTTTTGCAACTGTATCCACGCTTTCGGCGTAAAATATTTCAGAACCCCCGGCTAACATGGCATAATATCCGGCTGTGCGTTCAAACGAATGGCTGAGCGGAAGAAAGGATAAAAGCCTGTCATCTTCGGTAATGGAAATAGCATCGTGTGCTGCTTTAATATTGCTTACAATGTTTTCATGAGTCAGCATGGCACCTTTTGGCGGGCCGGTTGTACCGGAGGTATAGATGAGCGTTGCAATATCATCCGGTTTCGCCTCCTTCATCCGGGATTTTATCACTTCCCCGGTTTTACCGTACAACTTACCGCCTTCTGTCAGTATATCATCATAAAGCGAGACAAAATCATTATCAAGATATTTTTTGACATTCGGCTTATCAAAAGCCACTACATGTGAAAGTTTTTTGCAGTTTTTAAAAACCTTCACGGCTTTTTTAAGCTGTATCCCCGTCGAAACAAAGAAAATCAGGGCACCCGAATCATTCAGGATATATTCACATTGGGAAGGAGGCAGTGTTGTGTACAAAGCCACATTTATTGCGCCTGTCAGTTGAATGGCAAGATCCGTCACGGCCCATTCATACCGGTTTTCGCTTAAAATAGCTACCCTGTCTCCTTTTTTAATTCCCATCTTGAGCAGCCATGAGGCTACGGCAAGAACATCTTCATTAACTTCATCCCAGGTTACCGGTTTGTACTTCTCATTTGGTAACGGCTTATAAGCGAAAGCAATTTTTTTTGAATTCTCGTATTTTTTAACCAGATTCTTATAGAGCTCAGGCAGAGTTTCAAACGGTACAACTGTTGGCATAAATTGTTTTTTTGATTAAATATAATTACCGGATCACAGTTTAAAAAACAAATCAGGAATCCCTTTCTTTATTTTGGTATCAGAACAAATAAAGAAAAGATTCGTTAGGTTAAAAGTTTATTTATATAAAAAATTTTAAAATCGATTCCCATGGCACATCCCGCTGCAGAAGAAACCATTAATTTGGTAAAAGAAATTTTCAGAACATATTTGAGAGAACATAAACAGCGCCAGACGCCGGAACGGTTCATGGTTTTGGAAGAAATCTACCGCTCTGACGGACATTTTGATGCCGATGACATCTTTTTCAGGCTCAAAAATTCAGGTACCCGCGTTTCCAGGGCTACGGTCTATAACACACTCGATTTACTGATTGAATGCGGACTCGTACAGCGCCAGCAATTCGGAAAAAACCAGTATTACTATGAGCGCTCTTATGCCTACCATCAGCACGATCATCTTATTTGTACCGAATGCGGGGTAGTCATTGAATTTTGTGATCCGAGAATTCTGGAAATCCAGAACCTGATGGAGGAGATTTACGAATTCGATATCCAGTCTCATTCTCTTCATTTTTTCGGAACCTGCAAGAATACGGAAAAGTGTAAAAAACGCCAGAAGAAAGGAAATAAAATTCAGTCGCTATCGGATGCTTAATACCTGAACAGTCTAAAGTTTTTTCAATGATAAAATATTGGGTAAAAACCCGCTAAGTTTCCTTTCTGAAATGGCAGTATCTTGAGAAAATAGAAGCAACCCTGAGATAAAACTTTGCGGGTTTAGAGTTGAGATACTACTTATTATCGGAAAACACAACCGATTCCCTGATAAACTTCCTGGCTGCCCAGCGGCTGCCGGTCCAGCCGAGAATTATCGAGAGGAGCATTACGGCTCCAATCAAAAAATACCAGCGGCCGAAGGGCCATGCCAGTATTCCGAGCTGCGGCAGGTTAGCAGGAAGAATCCATTCAAACAGCAGGTAAATTAGTGAAGATGCAAAAAGCCCCGCAATCAGACCCTGGATAATTCCTTCCATCAGGAACGGGCGCCGGATGAATGAGTTGGTGGCTCCCACCAGTTTCATTGCACGGATAAGCCCTCTTTTTGCATAAATGGTGAGCCTGATTGTGTTAAAGACCAGAATCATAGCAGCAAGCAGAATCAGAACCGCCAACCCGCCGCCAATCAGGGCCAGCATTTCGAGTCTTGACTCAAGCACCCTGAGCAGCGCGATATTAAATTTTACTTCATCCACACCCGGCATTGAACCGACACGCGAAACAAAGTCCTCAATTTGATCAATTTCCGAATTTTCTTTGATGTGCACCCTGAAAGAAGCAGGCAAAAATTTCAGTTCGGACATTGCTTCACTGCCAAGGCCGAAATCTTCCCTGAAGATGGCGGATGCGGAATCTTTCGATATGTAATAGAGGGCGTTGACCTCCTCCATATTTTCTACCCTCGTTTTCAGTTCCGATGTGGAACGCTCATCGAGATCTTTCAGAAAGACTTCCACCTCCACCTGGTTGCGGATCATAGTTGAAATTTCATAGGCGTTAAAGCCAACCCTTGCGAGCACTCCGATCAAAAAGACCGCAATAAAAAGTGAAAAGATAGATGTAAAAGCAGCAAGGCGGGCTCTTTTAATTCCCGCAATACCTTCACGCAGTACGTATCCGAAACTCATATTTTTAATCCGTAAAAATTACACGTATGGAAAACATCAGGCGCCGGGGCGGCATGGGGTACCCGGCCGTTTCAAAGTAGCCCAACTGTCCCAAATCGTCAAATAAATTTTCATATTTCAAAAGCAACATAAACCATCTGATCCGGGCAGATATATCCAGGTCTACCCTGTAAAACGATGGAATGGCCTGTTGCTGCACACCATTCTGAAAACGGTTCAACGCCGGAATATACGAAGCGGCAATAAATCTTTGCGGCGAATACATTGAAAAAAGCCCGGCTTTTACAAAGGCTGCATTGTCGAAAACATCATTTTTCCACCAGATGCCGCCCCTCATCCAGATTCGTTCTCCCGAATTATCCAGAATGGTGTTGACAGGGTTTGCACTCCCTGTCGTGCTTTGTGAAAAGGTTTGACCGGTTACCGACATCTCCCCTTCAAATCGTTTGGAATCCAGCTTCAGCCATACCGCCCCGCTCAGGTTGTTATAGGTATCAATATTGGTAAACACACTGTCTGGACTGAGGAAAATTCCGTCGGATACACGCCGGGCCATCACCTTCGAACCAAGTGTAAAATGATCACTCAACCTGATACTCGCCTCCACCCCGGCTTGCACGGCTTCCTCGTTTCTCAGATCTCGGCTGCCTGAAAATTCTACCGACTGCCAGTAAAGTGATTGGATATCGGGAATATCCGAACTGATACCTGCAAAAAACGAAAAGTTAAATCCTTTCGATGGATAGAATTCCAGCCGGCCCGATAAGTTATAGCCCGATTGGGAGTCATCCCTGTAATCGATACCCGCATCTCCAATCAGCGCCCCGGCATTGGCCAGGTCCCGCCTGAAATTTGAATTTAAAACCGCGCCATTCCACGATGTTTCCGTAAGTGATTGCCTCGCATTATCAGTTAAATTGTAAAGGCGCGCAGTTGCTTCGGTTTTAAAGCCCAGTACATTTAAATTATGGCGCGCAAAAAGTTCAAACTTTGTGAAATCGGTGGAAACCGTATCGGCTGAATAACTGAGGTTTCGCTCCCATGTCTGGTGATGGAGTCCGAACTGCGTTGTGGTTTTTCCTTTCTTGTCCCGGCGATGATGCAGTTGCAAGTATATATCACCGCTTGTCTGATTGCTTCTCGCAGAAAATTCAACCGGTGTGGCAGTAAACCGGTTAAAAGGAAATAATTCCAGGTTGGGTATGACGAATCCGAACGATTGATCCTGGTCAATTGAATTGTTGATAAATCCGCCTTTCGCCTGCCAATGATCACTAATTTGATAGTAGGTACGGGCGACAATCTGCTGCCCGTCGATCCTGCTCGCACTGAATCCGTTCTCATCGTTCCTGTCCCAAAAGGACAGCTCCAGGTTAAAACGCCGTGTCAGATTTTGTGTGTATCCGAATTCAAGGTTGCTGAAATCGAATTTGCTTTCATCAAAATTCAGGTAGGTCCGGGGTTTGGTAAGATAGTGGTCCCGGAGCCGGACCCGGCTGCGATGTTCCGTACCCCAGTCAGTCATGTCGAGTGTCCGGATTTTGTGTGTGGGAAGCCGGTTCCAGTTCACGCCTCCCGTAAGCGGATCGGTAAGATCCATCCCTTCCATTTCAAGGTTTAGATGCCTGTTCTCAAACGAATAGATGTTGATGCCATCGTTACGCCCGGATGTACCCAGACGTGCCGTTATCGCCCCCTTTTGGCGGTGAATGACATCGGCATAATTCAGTACATGGGTCCATCGCAGTGTACTGTCGGTATCGGCCGTAAATGATCCGTAAGCAGGGCTGTTTTGCCAGAAATGAATGGTATCCGTCGGTGCAGAACTCGTATCCTGATTTACCTGCGCCCTGACACGCGGAATCGTATCCACCTGCACAATAAAAAATGACCCGATAATAAAAGACAGTATAATACTCAAGCCGTTTCCTTTTTAATTCCGTAGGGCATATCATCAACCTTCAGAAGTGTGCGACGAACCGTTTCGAGCGCAATCATCGAACTTCTTTGTTTGTTGATGTTCCTGTTTTTTGTGAGCAGTGCTTTCAAGGCAAAATGCTGGTCAAGGATTCTGAATCCCATCCATACCGTACCGACCGGTTTATGTTCCGTTCCGCCGCCCGGCCCGGCAATGCCGGTTGTAGAAATACCGATCTCCGAATTCAATGAACGGGCAACTCCGTCGGCCATTGCCAGGGCGGTTTCCCTGCTTACAGCCCCGTGATTTTCGATCACTGAGGCAGGCACTCCCAGACGGCTGATTTTTACATCGTTTGAATAAGCTACCACACTCCCTTTAAAATAGTCGCTGCAACCCGGTATATCAGTGATATCATTTGAAAGGTGACCGCCCGTACAGCTCTCGGCTGTGGATATTGAAAGGGATCGCTTTCTCAATTCACTGCCTAATGCTTCAGCAAGAGTCAGGTCACGGCCTTTTCCAAAAACATAATCACCGGCCTTTTTCATTATATGATCTTCCAGCTCCTGTAATCGGTTTCCCGATGACTCCGGTGATTCGCCCTGCACCGAAAGCCGCAGTGTCACCCCGCCGGGGCCGGGCAAGTAGGCCACCTCAATTCCGTTGGTTAAAAACCTGCCCAGGTCTCCGATAATATCATCACTCAGTGAGCTTTCAGTTACACCGGCTGTTTTCAGATACGATACTTTTCGAAAACGAGTCTGCGGAAAGACGGAGCTGATTTTTTCAGCCACTTTCTCCTCCATCAGGTACTGCATTTCGTAGGGAACCCCGGGAAGAACCGCAAGGCAGGAGCCGTTTTTTTCGAACCACAACCCGGGTGCCGTACCGCTTTTGTTAAACAGCACTTCGCATGCATCCGGTACCATTGCCTGGTCTTTATTTGACCGGCTGAATTCAAATCCCCTTCGCCTGAACATCTTTTTGATATGATCCAGCACCTGTTCGTCCAGTACCATTTCACTATTAAAAAGATCGGCCACCGCTTTTTTGGTGACATCATCGTGCGTGGGACCAAGCCCTCCGGTTGAAATCACAAGGTCGGCATGGGAAAGTGACCATTCGATGGTGCGCCGGATCGCCGAATAATTGTCTGAAATGGTAATCACTTCATCAATCGAAAATCCCTGTTCGGTTAAAAACCGTCCGATCCAGGATGCATTTGTATTTACAGTGTCGCCAATCAGCAATTCATTGCCAACGGATATGATATGAGCACGTTTCATAGCTAATGAAAATATCATTTTGACAAGTACAGAAAAAATCGGATTTCAGTGCTTCTCCAAAAGCCGTATGTGAAGAGAATACTTTGGCATTAAGATTAATATGTCGATAAAAGACCTGCCAGGTTTCAAAAGAAATTCCCTTTATTCAAACACCCATGTTAACAATACCTGGCAGGTCTGAGACTATAAAGAGTTGAGTTAACAATAGTAAAATTTTTCTATCTTTCTTCAGATGAAAAATCTTCCAAATATACTAAGCGTCATACGGATAATTCTGGCCCCGGTTTTCTTCATCATGTACATTCAGGATGAATTGTTATGGAGATCACTCAGCATTGCCGTATTTGCAGTAGCTGCCGTCACCGATTTTTTTGACGGCTACATTGCAAGAAATTACGAAGCCGAATCCTCAACAGGTGTCTTTCTCGATCCGCTTGCTGACAAATTTCTCACTTTCGCGGGTTTTATCTGTCTTCCGTTTCTTGATCCGGTGCAGTTTCCATGGTGGGCAGTTGTTCTGATCATGTTCAGGGATGTAAGCGTCACACTTTTCCGGATGTATGCAAGCAGAAAAAATGCGGAAATTGAAACCAGGTTCACGGCAAAATTTAAAACCATGCTGCAGATGGTGTTTCTCTATATTGTGCTGCTCGTAGGTGTTTTCCTTAAGGCCGATATTCTCTTCTCGGAAACCGTAAATGCCGTATTTCAATCCGGAGTGCTTGGATGGGGGATGATATTCATTGTTATCGTTACCGTATATTCAGGTATCGAATATTTTTACGTGAACCGCAAGATTTTTTCAGCCGATGCCCAAAGCGTCTAAATTTTCACTTTTTACAGGATCTTTTTTCGGAGCCGGTTACCTGCCTGTGGCTCCCGGAACATGGGGCAGCCTGTTTTCCCTGATACCCGCCGGACTTGCACTACATTTTTATCCACAATTCGGAATACCTTTGCTTGTACTTCTGGCAATGTTAATGAGCCTTTTGTTCTCGGATAGTTGCGTAAAATACTGGGGTGAAGATCCCTCACAATTTGTGCTTGATGAATTTGCCGGACAGTCGCTTACCTTTCTGTTTATAACTCCATTCGAAAGCCTGTCGTGGAACATAGCGATACTGGCAGCCGGCTTTATTTTATTTCGATTTTTTGACATTGCAAAACCCCTTGGCATTAACAGTTTACAGAAATTACCCGGAAAATTTGGTATATTAGCCGATGATATTTTAGCAGGAATCTACGCATCGGCTTGTTTGCACATTGTGATTTATCTCTCTGGCAATATATAATCCTACAATATTCGCAATCCGCTTGTGTTAAAACCTGCAAATGTTTTTATAATGATTATCTCTTTATCTTTTGATAAAGCAGAATTTATTTATTTTGAAATATGGAGAAAACAAACATCATTCAAATTACAGATACGGCTTTTTCAAGAGAGCTTGCTAAAGCTCTGCTCGATATCAATGCTGTTGTACTACGGCCAAAAGACCCATTTACATGGGCATCTGGGTGGAATTCGCCCATCTATTGTGACAACCGGCTTACACTTCGATACCCGGAACTCAGAAAGCAAATCAGCAAAGCATTTATTGGAATTATCCAGCAAAATTTCCCGGAAGTTGATGTCATAACCGGAACCGCTACCGCAGGAATTCCGCATGCCGCCTGGATTGCCGGCAGCCTCGATAAACCTCTTGCCTATGTAAGGGCTAAAGCCAAATCATACGGACTCGGTAACCAGATTGAAGGTGGTGTCGACAAGGGACAGTCTACTGTTGTAATTGAAGATCTCATCTCCACAGGCGGCTCAGTTATCTCGGTTATTGATGCCCTGCAATTTATCGGCGCTAAAATAAACGGTGTACTCAGTATTTTCACTTACGGCTTTGATAATGCCATTGAAAAATTCGAGAAGCTTGATATTCCGGTTTACAGCCTCACCGATTACAATACGCTGATCGATGTGGCTATTGAAGAAGGGTTCATCAAACAAGATGACCTTGAGCTTTTAAACAGATGGAGACAAAATCCCGAAGAATGGCCCAACTAAACCCGGATTCTGAAGCGCAAATTCTATCGGCATCTGCTGCACTTCTGACTCTTGAAGTCGGTTACCGCTTTGAGCGGCATCGCAAAAAGTACGGTTCCGACCCGGATGAGACAGCTTCGACAGAGCAGCTTGAAAAGCTTTTAGATCAACTGAACACACTGGCTTTCAGCCTCCATAATCTTTTGGGTGAATCTCTCTACGCTTTTCCGTTTGTAATGGTATTGGCTCAAAAGATCTCTGACAGGCTCGACGAACTGCAAGACAGACTGCTGAACTTTGATCCGGATGATATTTACGAAATCATCCCCCGGCTGGATGAAGAACGAGCATTCTGGAGATGTGCAAGGAATGATCAGTACTCAATAAACGAACTTGAATACCACCTTGAGCATCGGTTTCCAGCATTTCTGAATCAATTCCGGGAACTTACCATCGGTTTGCAAACCGGCTGCTAAACTATCCCGGAATCCTGTTTTAGAACACTCTGCGCAACATTGCGCCCTTTTCGGTTTTACTTGTTTTATGTCAACTCATTTGTCGGATAGGATCTGACAGCATTCCCGGTGCTTTTGCCGTGAGGTTGTCCAAAAAGTATAGCTGGCTGCAAACCGACTTTAATTTTTTAGTTTAATTTTAAATAGATTTATAGGGGTTCTTCGTGTTGCTTCGTGCCTGCGCACGGGAGTGCTTCTGCACGCAGGCGTGACTTCGTGGCGAAAACCGGCACTTTTTTACTACGAGTCCGTCAACTGACGGATCAAAGGTTCACGAAGAGAACTTAAATAATGAAGGCACTTATAAATCAATTACATCTTTTTGGACAGCCTCATATCAGCGTCAAAATCCAACGCTGTCAGATCCAGTAGGTGCTGATACAGGTTTCTTACGACATTTTGTGTTTGACTTAACACTAATCTCTGCGCCTTTATTATTTTGGAACCCCAAGAGCGCAACGTTACGCCGGCAAGTCCATTTTCAAAAAAAGTGGATATATCAAATACTTAAATTTGGGCGATAATTTGATTATCTTTGGATTCTTGTCGAACAGACCCATGAAAATCACAACTCACATTGACACGTAAAAAATTCTACATAGAGACTTATGGCTGCCAGATGAATTTCGCTGACTCCGAAATCGTCAACTCCATCCTGATGGATGAAGGCATGGAGCCGGTTCAGGAGGCAACAAAGGCCGACCACATTTTTGTCAACACCTGTTCCATCCGTGAGAATGCCGAAACAAAAGTATGGAACAGGCTGAAGGAATTCCGCTCGCTGAAAGAGAAAAAAGGGAATGTGACGGTGGGTGTTCTCGGTTGCATGGCCGAAAGGATCAAGGAAAACATTATTGAAAAAGAACAGCTTGTAGACCTCGTTGTAGGTCCCGATGCCTACCGCGATATCCCGAAACTGCTGAACCGCGTTGAGGACGGACGTAAAGCGGTTAATGTGATTTTATCACTCGAAGAAACCTATGCCGATATCACCCCTGTCAGAACCACAGGCAACGGTGTAAGTGCCTTTATCTCCATTATGAGAGGCTGCGACAACATGTGTGCGTTCTGCGTGGTTCCTTTCACACGCGGACGCGAGCGCAGCCGTCCGGAAGAGAGCATCCTGGATGAAATCAGGCAACTCAGTTACCAGGGTTACAAAGAAATTACACTTCTCGGGCAAAATGTAAATTCCTACAAAACGGAGAGTTCCGATTTTACCCAATTAATGGATAAAGCCAGCAGGATTAATCCCGAGATTCGTTTTCGGTTTTCTTCACCGCACCCGAAAGATTTTCCCGAAGAGCTGCTGCACCTGATCAGCGAAAGGCCCAACCTCTGCAATTCCATTCACATTCCGGCTCAGTCCGGCAGCAATAGTGTGCTGGAGCGGATGCGGCGTCCTTACACAAGAGAACAGTACTTTGAACTGATTGACAAGATGCGTGAAATTATTCCGGGCGTTTCGCTCTCTACCGATATGATCACCGGCTTTTGCGGGGAAACCGAACAGGAACACCTTGACACCATGGATCTGATGAAAAGAGTCCGTTTTGATCTCGCCTACATGTTTGCCTATTCCGAACGGGAGCGGACATTTGCACATCGCAAGTATGAAGATGATGTACCTGAAGAAATTAAAAAGCGCCGGCTTACGGAGATTATCCGGCAACAGATGAATATCCAGGAAGAGCGAAACAAACAGGAAGCGGGAAAGCGCCACCTCGTGCTTGTTGAAGGAACCAGCAAGCGGTCGGACGAGCAGTTAAGCGGCAGAACCGACACCAACAAGATGGTGGTATTTGACCGAAAAAATTTCAAAAAAGGCGATTATGTTGAGGTTGAAATAACCGGCTGCACCTCTGCCACCCTGTTTGGTAATGCAATCCGAAAAAGCAGTATCGAAGAGTTTTACGCTGTCCCGGCTTGATTGATTAAAAAAAAAGCCTGCATTTCACTGCAGGCTTTTTTGAGTATTCTAACCTAATCGAAATCGGGAACAACTCCTAATTACCCGATAACTGTATTTCACCAAGGGCGGTGGTTTCACCCGTCTGTACTGTAACATCCTGGATACTTGTTTGCTCAAATCCGTCTGCCTGGGGATTCACAGATACGGTGTAGGTTCCTTCAGGAAGACCAATGAGTTTAAATTCACCGCTTAACTCGTCTGCAAATGTGGTAGACAGCGTATCTGTACCTGATATGGCAAATATGGCAGGATTGGCTTCAACCGGACTGACGGTACCTGCAATATTTCCTGTAATCGCCTCATTGGTTGCCCGGATAACCGGCTGAAGGATGAAATCAAGATTTCCGGCCTGGCCTGTTTGAACCACCGATTTTTTGGCATCAAAATCGAGCAGGAGGATATACCGGATGTTTTCTTCAATTTCGGCATCGATATTGAGCTTCACTCCGGTTTGCACGCCGCTTGGAACAAACAGGTCGAAAGTTTCTCCGTCCACAACAACACTGTTTCCCGATTCTCCCAAAATCAGCCTGAATTGCGGATAAAAACCTGTTTCAAGATCAGCAATTCCCAATACTTCAAATTCCCCGTTTATGAGGCTCAAAATATTGAAGGTTTGATTCGGTTCGCTTACCACAATCCATCCCTCATCCGATTCGGTGTTATTCACTTCAATTCTTTCAACATGAATGTTGACTTCATCGAAGGCTGCAGGAGCATCATGCATCCTTACTTCCAACGTTCCCATCCCGCTGTCACTGTTGGTTCCACAAGCCGCAAGGGTTAAAATAAAAGAACCAGGGTGATGATATTCGTAACTGTTTTATTGGATACTTTCATCGTGTCTGTAATTATATTTAGGTTTTGGTAATTATAGATGATATTTCTATCTGTCTTTGGTAATAGGACGACATCAAGTACCAAGGGTTACAAATTAATTAGGCTAAGACCTCCAAGGTTTTTGAAACCTTGGAGGTCTAAATCTGCAGAATCCGCGACATCAGCTTTATCCGCGATTTTAATTTCCCCCTCTTCCCTTGCTTCTGTCGGGCCTGTTTTCGAGGCCGCGCGGTATGTTTCCGGGAGGCCCTGCCGAGATATTGCCATTGAATAAGTTTTGCAAAATTTGCTCAGCAGGTATTCCATTTTTCATCTGGTTGGTAATCCCTTCCAAAACGGATGCTGCCGGAAGCTGGCTTCTGCGCTGGGCAGCTTGCATGGCTACTGGCAAGGCCTGGAGTTCATTTGCCCTGAATCCTCTGTTCAGCGCCTCGGTAATCAAACCGCTTACCTGGTCAGGCCGGCGGGCCGCATCCGGCAAGTCCGGTATGATGTTAACAGCCGAGAGCAAGGCCGGCGGACTGGTTTTGTCAAGAACCCCTTGCTCTTCCACATTTTGAAGTACACTCTGAAGCATCGCCTGCCCTTCGGCGTATGACATGGTTTTCATACCCGCCTTGATCATTTCATTTCTAAAGTTCTGCCTTTCACTGTCACCCCCGCCTATAAAATTCCTGACTCTTTCTCTTTGTATCCACGGATCTACGATACCGGATGACTGCAGAATCTGTCCTTTCATATTATCCAGGACGGGGATTATCCTGCCCGAGGGGACTCCCTTTGCAAATCCTTCAAGTGCTTTTTGTACAATAATATCATGTGGCAGATTTTGTTCAGCCAGTTGTATGGCCGGATCCAGTATTCGCAGGATTTCCTCACCTGAAATTCCCCGCTGGCCGGCACGGTCTCTCAATTGTTGAATTTCAGCCTCTTCAATACCCGCCTGCCTGGCCTGATCCAATACCTGTTCTAGGGCGTTATCTTGTGCCCACAAGCTTGTATCTGCTAAATGAATGATACAGGCTGTGATCAAAACCACAATCGTTAATTTTATGTTGTTCATATTCATTTTCTTCACCTGTTTATTTATTCTATAATCATCAACCCGTTATCTCCTCCGAACCCGTCATCCACGGTAAAAGTATCTTCACTGAATTCGATCCACTTTTCAGTTCCGTTTTCCATGGCAAGTATTTTGTATTCATATACCCCCGGCTCCAGGTTCAGGTTAACCGCGTATCTGCCTCTTTTCTGTTTTGTTAAAACCTCACCCGGGATTTCCCACCGGTTAAAATCACCGGTTATATAGAGTGTTTCGTTCCCTTCGTAATTCACATTCAAGATGATGGAGGAGTCCGATTGCTGGTCCCACCTTGCATCAGCGGCATTACTTCCTTTTCTCCCACTCTTTTTAACCGGAAACGTATACCTGACTCCTGCTGCAATATGTGCATCCGATATTGAATTGGTACCCGTTGAAAAGAGGGTGACATGATCCAGGTTCATCGTGACCGAGAATGCAGAAAAAATCTCATAGCCGGCAGAAATTCCCGTTCTGACAAGGATGTCTGTTGCTTCAGACACTCTTCTTTGTGATGGAATACCTCCGAAAGGGGGACCTCCCGGCCCGCCGTCTGTAATTACGATTTCATTGTCGAATCGATCCGCACCCAAACGAACACCTAAATTGAAACGATTATTAAATAACCTTCTGAGCATGAGTGATCCACTCAGGTTGTCATCAAGTGAAGTTGAGAGGTTCCCGTAAATTCCGCCCAGAACCTGCCAGTTTACCCCCGGCCAGGTTTCAAATTCGAGGGCATAGGGTGCAATTGTATCGTTAATATCCTGTTCACCGAAGTTATCATAATCCCTGAACATCGGTCCCGCCTTAAAACTGATTTTTGTAAATAAAGAAGGGATCCACGTCAGTTTTGGCTGAACCCAAAACAGGTTTCTTGAAAAGAATGATGAAAAATAACTTCCGCCGGTTTCAGCACCTGCCACAAATGTTGAAGCAACCCGGTATCTTAGTTCGGAAAACACCAGCCCGCCATGCCACGTATCCCTGCCGTCAAAAAAAGGCTCAACCACAAAAGCGCCTGTGAAATCCACAGACACTCTCTCCCCGTTCCAAAAAACCTGGCCGATGGGTGAGATCATGGAATAACCTGAGCTTTCGGTTCTGTCCCACTCAGATAAAAAGGGATTCAAAAACGTATTTGTGGAGAACCCGCTTTTTGATTCAAGTGTCAGGTAACTTTGCAGATTTTGTGCATCTGCCGGATAAAGTGGTATGGTAATAAGTGCAAACATTCCCGTCAGAATTTTTTTCATAGAATTAAGACAGCATTTTTATTTCCAAATCCATCATCCCTGGTAATATCGGCAAGGGGGTCTGTGAGCCAGGTTTCCCCGTTTTTAAGAAACATATATTTATGCTCGCCCCTTGTAATTTCAATCAGGCCTGACCAGACCTTTTGCCCGTCAACCGTTTGCCTGTCCAGGGGAATGGGTTCCCAGTCACTGAAATCTCCGGCAACCGCCATTTCTTCGGCAGTGTCATCGATATAAATAAACCGGATCCAGACACTGTTTTCATAATTGTTTCCAGACGCCAGTTGTATTTCACTGTCATTGGTTGTTGTAGCCAATTGTGCATCAGGTGTTCGCATTCCCACGTAATATCCGGATAAAGCAGCAGCAATTAACACAACGGCATATCCAAGGGCAGGCCTGAAACGTGGCATACCTTGGTTCAAAAGAGACCTCACCGGGTTCATTATGCGATCCCATATATTTTCATTCTCTTGTTCGGTTGATGCATTCGGAAGGTTGATATTTTCAATGCTTTCCATCACATGGTCTGCAAAATCCCGGGGTACATGTGAGGTAGAAGCTGATGGAAATTTGCCGAATGAACGATTCAGAACCCGATCGAACCGGAGCATTTCACGCATACACTCGTCTTCTGCAATCATATGAAGTGCTTCTTTTTCCTCTTCGGGAGAAGTATCTCCGTCGAGATATTTCATCAGAAGTTCTTCTCTGTAATTTTTGTCTTCAGAATTCATATCGATTCATTTTCAGTTTTCTATCCAGTATTTCAATTCTTTCCTGGCCCGGTGCACCCTAACTTTGAGGGCAGGCACCGAAACGCCAAGTCTTTCCGAGATATCTTCATACGACATCCCGTCTCTGTATTTCAGTAATAAAGGCTCGGAATAATCATTTGAAATTTTATCCAAAGCAAAATTTAGTTTATTTCTTATTTCAACAGCCTCTAATCCGGAATCAGGCAACTCATCACTTGCTGTTATCCGCTCTTCAAAATCATAATCAAACTCACTGAATCGCCGGTTTTCACGCCTTATATTTTTTGCATAATCCATACAGTGATATTTAGCAATACTGTACAGCCAGCTCGAAAAAGCCGATTTCCCGCTAAAACTGTTCAGTTTTTCATAAGTTTTCACAAAAATCTGCTGACCTAATTCCTTTACCTGATCTTCATTTTTTTCGAACTTCCGGACGATATGAAAAATCATCGGCGAATACCGTTCTACAATCAATCGGTATTTTTCCTTTCTGCCGGCAAGTATTTCATCAATCAGTTCATTATCTGACTGATAATCCGTCGATGTTTTCATATACCGGTATCCATTTTTTGTACACCTTGTCGAGCCGGATCCAAATTATAAATTTGTTCGAAGATAAGACGACCGAACATGAAGTTGGTTACATAATTTTTATACAGTTAAATCCGGTTTTGTCATTAACCTCCGACAGGTATTTAACTAAACTTTTTAATACCTTATAGCTGTTATGATAAATAAAACAATGATTTTTCGGATATGAAATATAAGAACCTGAGTGAACTAACTAACGAGCTTCCTGAATTTTCCGAAAAAATGAAAGAGTTTAAGGAGATCATCCTTGCCAACCTTGTTATGATCGGTGAATTTCCGGCTCCATCTTTTGGTGAAGAGCGCAGAATTCAGTTTTTGGTTGACCGGTTTACCGAAGCGGGGATTTCGGAAACTTCTATAGATGACGCCGGCAACGGTATAGGTATTCTTGAAGGCATAGAAGGGAAAAAATCGATCCTGGTCAATGCCCATGCCGATACGGTTTTCTCTGAGAAAACCGATCATACGCTGCAGGTGTCAACCGAAACAATTACCGGTCCCGGCGTAGCTGATAACAGCCTTGGCCTTGCCGTTCTTGTCAGCCTGCCATACATTTTAAAAAACCTGGATATCAAGCTGAAGAATAACCTGATACTGCTGGGCGGCACCAGGTCACTTGGCCGCGGTGATCTTCAAGGAATACGCTTTTTTTTAAAAAACAGTACTTTTAAAATTGCTGCAGGGCTTTGCGTGGAAGGTGTTGCTCTCGGGCGATTGAGCCACACATCCATCGGAATGTTGAGGGGTGAAATAACATGTACAGTACCTGAATCGTACGACTGGTCCAGGTTCGGAGATGCAAGTGCCATTTTAACCTTAAATGAGGTCATCAATAAAATCAATGACATACGCCTACCGAAACGCCCAAGAACAAGTATTGTGATGGGTTCGGTAACCGGTGGCACCTCATTCAACACTATAGCAAGGGATGCCACTCTTGGTTTCGAAGTACGCTCGGAATCAGAAGAAGTGGTTAAGGAAGTCGGTGAAACCATTGAAGATATTGTAATGGAAGTGACTTCCAAAACGGGTGATCACATCAATCTCGATATATTTGCCAAACGCCGGCCCGGCGGAATTGCATTTTCACACCCCCTCACCAAGTGTGCCCGGAAAATTATAAAAAACCTGGATATTGAACCGCGAATAGCACCCAGCACTTCAGAACTGGCTGCCTTTATCGACAAACAAATTCCAGCCCTGACGCTTGGTATTACCCATGGAGATCACATACATGAAAAAAATGAAACCATTCAAATAAAGCCGGTTTATACAGGACTGGCACAACTAATTTCTACAATAATTGCAATTGACGGAGGTTTTTGTGGCTGATTTACAAAAATGGATTGACCAGAATACGTATCATCACTCCCAATTCTGGGATTTGAAAAAACTTGTTGAAGAAAAAGAGAAAAAAAATCTAAAAATTTCTCTTTGCCTGCCCACCCTGAATGAGGAAAAAACCATTGGCAAAGAACTGATCATTTTCAAATCGGAATTGGTAAACCGGTATCCGCTTATCGATGAAATTGCAGTGATCGATTCAGGATCCGATGATAACACCCTGAAGGTTGCCAAGAGCTTTGGTGCCGACACCTACCTTGCCGATGATATTCTTCCGGATCTTAAAAAGAAAAAAGGCAAGGGTGAAAACCTTTGGAAAGCAATATATCAGCTCACAGGTGATATCATTGTCTATGTTGATGCGGATATCAGCAATATCCATCCGCGTTTTGTCTATGGCTTGGTTGCACCGCTGATTTACAGGGATGAACTGCAGTATGTTAAGGCATTTTACGATCGTCCCCTGGCTTTTTCGGGAGGAGTGCGTGCCTCCGGCGGCGGACGTGTAACCGAGATCCTGATCAGGCCGCTCTTTTCACTCTTTTTTCCGGAACTGACTACCATTATTCAGCCTCTCTCCGGTGAATATGCCGTTCGGCGTGAAGTACTCGATAAAATTGCATTTCCCATCGGCTACGGTGTTGAAACATCGCACCTGATCGATGTATATCACAAATTTGGGCTTGAAGCTTTCGCCCAAACCGATCTCGACAAACGGGTACACGAAAACAAACCGACACAGGCTTTGGGTAAAATGTCGTTTGGTATTTTGCAAACCTTTATCAAGCGGACTAAGGCACTTGGTATTATCGAAAAAGCTGAACACGAAACAATATTAAGGCAGTTCCAGGTAAAGGAGGAACAATACAGACAGCTCGAACTTGAAATCATTGAAGAAGAACGTCCGCCAATGATTACAATTGAAGAATACAGAAAAAAATTCGGGCTGAAAAAACAATAATCTGAATAAGAAAATCACACTACATGGACACAACTAACGAATCATTTGCTTCGGTTTTTAAAAAAATATCCAAGCCTCTCCAGCCCAAACCCACTGATGTCAAAACCGGTCTAAAAAAAGTAAAGGGTATCAAATGTATCGCTTTTGATTTTTACGGCACAATGTTTATTTCGGGAGTTGGCGATATCGGAATAGACGAAGGCATGGCTGATATTGACACCTTCACGGCAGCTCTTGATAATAGCGAGCTTACTATTATAAACAGGGATGCCGCCACACTCGGATTTGACCTTTATGACGTGATTGTAAGTGATCACCGTAAAGCCCTTGAGAAACAGGGATACGATACTCCCGAGCCCGATATCCGGGCCGTCTGGACGGATGTGCTTTCAAGCCTTAAACAAAAACGCATGATCCAGGGAACCATTGATGAAAAGACGGTTTCCCTGTTTGCAATAGAATTTGAAGTGCGCATGAATCCCATCTGGCCCATGCCCCACTTGCTTGAAACGCTGGACGGAATTCACGACAAAGGACTTGAAATCGGAATCATTTCAAACTCGCAATTTTATACTCCCATTGCACTCGAAGCCCTTACGGAGAGAAGCATTTCGGATCTGCATCTGAACAGTGACCTTCTTCATTGGTCGTACGAAGAGAGGCTTAAAAAACCTTCCAAAGCATTTTATAGTGCTTTTGTTAATAAACTCGGCAAAGATGATATCAAACTGAAACCTTCCGAAGTTCTATATGTAGGTAACGATATGCTGAAAGACGTTTGGGCAGCAAGTGAAACCGGTCTCAAAACAGCACTTTTTGCCGGGGACAAACGGTCTCTGAAATGGAGAAAAGACGATGAGCGATGTAAAAACCTGAAACCGGATGCGGTAATTACCGAACTGCCCCAACTATTGGAGTGCGTATAATTATTGGATGGTTGAAGGTTTTGAAGTTAATCCCTCAACCACATCAAAGCACAATCCAGAGAACATCATACGGAAGAAGTGTGGCCACACCATCCCTGATTCTTTTTTGGCCGCTGATGACATCATTATAGTTTTTTTCAGGATTTACAGGCACTCCCAGTTTTGCCAGGTCAGGTGATTTTGGAGCATTTGTCACATTGCAAATCACAAGCATCTTCTCCGTATCATCGGGATCTGACCTGAGAATACAAAAGAAACCGGAACCGAGATTGAATACCTTTTGAGTGCCGGCGGGATGAAAGGCAGCATGTTTTTTCCGGAGATTGATAAGATTCCTGTACCGGTTAAAAATTCGATGCGTGGTTGTGTCCGGGTCACTGATGGCATCGGAAAGATCGCTGTATTTCCATTTTTTACGGTTGATTGACCGGTAGCGTCCCGTTACGGATACACCTTTCAAGTCATTTCTTGTAGCCATCAGATTGTGAAAATAGATACCCGGCACGCCAAGCAAGCTCATGGCGATAATCTGCGAACACATATACCGCCTTTCCTGCAGGCTGGCAGATCCTTCCAGGCTCGAAAATGCATCGAAATAGGTGATATTTAACTCGTATGGACTGTGGGTGCCGTCAGGATTCTGTTTGTAGGATACAAATCCTCCCCTTTTTTTCATCCCTTCAATCAGGTTTTCAAACTCTTCATCCGGAACGAGTCCCTCAAGCGGCCTCACCCCTATTCCATCGTGCGATGAGGTAAAATTAAAAAAAGTACATTTGTCGGGCAGGCCTGTCATTGATGAGGCCCACTGCGTCAGGTAAGAAGCATTCTCGGTTAATATGGCATGCAGCAATAGTGGCGGCAGACTGAATTGGTAAACCATATGAGCTTCATCCCCATCACCGAAATAGCTGATATTTTCCTTATGGGGCACGTTGGTTTCGGTGATAAGTGTTACATCCGGGAAGTATATATCAATCAGGGTTCTGAAAAGTTTAACAATTTCGTGAGTCTGCGTTAGATGAATACAGGATGTTCCCCTTTCCTTCCAGACATAGGCAACGGCATCGAGACGAACCACTTTAATTCCCCTTGAAATGTAGAAGAAAAAGATATCCAGAAATTCAAATAGAACATTTGGATTTGAAAAATCCACATCAACCTGGTCATCGCTAAATGTGGTCCATACGAATTTCTCGCCTTTCTTGGTATGGACGGGAGTTAGCAATGGTGAGCTTCTCGGCCTTGTTACATTTTGCAGGTCAGAACCGGCCTCTACCTCGATAAAATAATCCTTGTAAGGCGGATGCTGATTTAAAAATCCCTGGAACCAGTCGGAATATCGTGACGTGTGGTTAATAACGAGATCGGCCATGATTCTGAATTCCTTGCTCATCTCCTCGATATCTTCCCACCCGCCGAGGCGGTCATCAACCCTTTTGTAATCAACAACTGAAAATCCATCATCCGATGTACTCGGGAAAAAAGGCAAAATGTGTACAGTTGACATCAGGCCATGAATGTACTGGCCCAGAAAATCATGCAATTTCCTGAGTTTGGAAACGGGTTCACCGGGTTCGGGCTGAACCATGTCGCCGTATGTTATAAGGATACTGTCTTTATGCGTCCAAATGTGATTGTTATTGATACCGGAATGATTCGATTCAATACCATATTTATAAAGCAGCCTTTGTATCTTTGCCAGAAACCTTTCCGCTTCCGTATCATCATATATAAAAGCAAGATGTTTCTTAAGCTTTTCCGCTGCCTCCGGTTTAATTCGGTCGTATTTCATATGTGTTGTTTCGTTTATACAGCTTTCTAAACAACGATGAAATTATCTAAAAGTAAAGAGGAATTTTTTATTGTCTGAAATATCCTGGCTATCGGATGGCTTGCAGGTCAAGATTGATTAAACACCTCATAGGTGTCCAAAAAGTATAGTTGGCTGCAAACCGACTTTAATTATTTAATTTAATTTTAAATAGATGTAGTGCGGATTCTTCGTGTTGCTTCGTGTCCTCGTGACTTCGTGGCAAAAACCGGCATTTTATTGCCACGAGTCCATCAGCTAACGGATCAAAGGTTCACGAAGAGAACTTAAATAATTAAGGAACTTGTAAATCAATTACATCTTTTTGGACAGCCTCCTATAGACGATTATCCATGACGGGATAAATGAAGTGCCACTCGGCCGCCATCCGTTTGTGCTCACTATTGCGTCTTTGCCCAACCTCTTCGTAATCTTATACCGCCCAATTGGCTGGCCAATGCAGACAACGTGTGGTAGCCCTTAAATCCGGTTGCCTGCATCATCTTATAAAGCTTGAAATCCGAATCCGTTGTAGACTTTAAACACTCATCGCCTTCCGCTTGTTCAATGGCAGTACTTCTATATCTTATCCAAACTCTACAACATAAAGCCTATTTTTTTCGATTCCGGGAAAAAATAAACGCTTAAAAACAGTCTGACGTTATGTCATAAGTAAGATCTTTCTTAAATTGGAGTTTCAAAAATATTGAGGATTTAAAAACAGAACATGGACAGACAGGCATTCCAGGAACGTTTTGGAATTACAGGCGAATCACCGGCTGTAAAACAGGTGATCGACAAAATAATGCAAGTGGCCGAAACCGATATCACAGTTCTTCTTCAGGGGGAAAGCGGGGTTGGCAAAGATGTATCAGCAAGGGCTATACATGCCCTAAGCAAACGCAAACACAGCAATCTTGTGATTGTAAACTGCGGAGCCATCCCGGAAGGCATCATCGAGAGCGAACTTTTCGGGCATGAAAAAGGTGCTTTTACAGGCGCACACGAAGCCCGGCAGGGATATTTTGAAAAAGCCGACGGCGGAACCATCTTTCTCGATGAGATTGGTGATACTCCCAAAAATGTACAGGTAAAATTATTACGCGTGCTCGAAACCGGTGAATATTTCAGGGTCGGTTCAAGCAAATTGAAAAAATGTGATGTGCGGGTCATTGCAGCCACAAACCAGGATTTATGGCAACTGGTTCATGATGGAGCTTTCCGCGAGGATCTCTATTACAGGCTTGATACGGTCAAAATAAAGCTCCCGCCTCTCCGTGAAAGGCAGGAAGATATCATTCCAATATTTCGTCAGTTTGTTAAAGAGTTTTCCTCTCGTTACGACTCCGTTTTCAAGGGATTTTCGGATGAGGCCCGTGATCTTCTTATTTCTTACAGGTGGCCAGGAAATATACGTGAGCTGCGCAATATAGCCGAGCAGCTTGTTGTTCTTGAAAAATCACAGTTTATAGATAAGGAACGGCTTCAAAAATATTTGAAAGGACGGCAGCATGAAGGGTCAACCGATAATCTTCCCATCCTGACCTCAAGAGCATCGGAAAAAGACCGGAGTGAATCGGGCAGCCGTGACCAGGAAATTATTTACCGGGCACTTGTTGAGCTGCGGACAGACATATCTGATGTTAAAAAAATGCTTGCCAATTTTCTCTACAGTACTTTTACCCGTAAAAATGTGAAAGCATTGCCCGATGCCCTGCCCCGTGAATTTGACCCCAATGATATCTCCAATCATCTTTACAGGCAGGCAGAAGAATCTCTTGGAATCAGCTCGGTTGATGCCGGAGAAGATGAAACAAACGAGGAAGAAGTTGAAGGATTTTTCGGAAGTGATGAAATCCCCTCAATAGAAAAAGCGGAAAAATTCCTGATCGAAAAAGCACTAAAAAAATTTGAAGGCAACAGGCGAAAAGCTTCAGAGGCACTTGGTGTAAGTGAACGCACATTATACAGAAAACTTGACCAGTATGACCTCCAGTAAATATATTATTTTCAGCTTTCTCATTTTATCGTACTGTTTAATCGGTTGCCTCACTTATAGTTTCACAGGTACATCGATTCCATCCGATGTGAACACTTTGTTTATTCCGTTTATGGCTGACCGGTCGAACAGCGGTATCGGGGATTTAAGCGAGCGGTTAAATCAGGCGCTTGTTGATCGATTTATCAATCAAAGCCGGCTTTCACTTGCCAATAACCAGGAAGGTGCCGATTCTTTTTTAGAAGGCACTATTCAATCCTATCAAAACCGGCCGTTCAGTGTGGGCGGCGACGAACAGGCAAACCTGAATGAAGTCCGGGTTACGGTACGGGCTACTTTCCAGTTTGCCAAAGATGAAGAACCGCTTTATACTAAAACATTCACGGGAACATCTACCTATGATGTGAGGGAAAACCCGCTGGATGCGGAAGTTGAAGCTGCCGAAGAAGCCATGCAGCAGATTGCAAATAATATGTTTAATGACGCGGTTAGCAACTGGTAGAAATAATACTTGCTCAACATTTTGAAATTTACTAATAATCATGAACCAGTTTCTTACACATTTTCCTGAGTCGCTTCAGGCATATATTCAGCAGTTTGAATCTGATCCCGAAGGGGCCATCGAAAGGCTCGAAAAATTTACGGCCAAACGGGGCCCAGATGCGGTGGGCAGATGCCTATTGGCCTGGATGTATCATAAACATGGCAACGAAAAAAAAGCCATCTCCAACGCCTGGCAGGCGAAGGTATATGCCCCCGGCAGCCCGTTCCTGGAACAGTTTCACTACTACCTGAAGCATCCCAAAAAATTCAATGCCTGGCACCCCGAGCAAAACAGAGAGATTTCAAGAGTCAGCTACCGCTACGATGACCAGGCCCATCCGATCATGGATCTTGATTCCCTGATCAGTAAACTCTCCTCCATCGAAACCCGGAGATTAAAACCGGAAGACCTGACAGACGATGATACCGACCTAGGCAGTTCTTCCGCCCAAACCGATGACATCGTCACCGAAACCCTTGCCGTGATACACGAAAAACAGAAAAATTACGACGCTGCCGTTCT
>CAYPZI010000039.1:0-16868 GCA_964415185.1 uncultured Balneolaceae bacterium
GCTGTCCCCTCTCCCCGACATTGAAAAGATTTTGTGCGGGGCAGGCGAGAGGGGACAAGGTAACCTTAACGCCGTCAGGCGATTAAGGTTAGACAGGGGTATGTACAACCGTATGCTCAAAACACACCGAAAATCGTCATCAAATGATCAACCGTGTTTGGTACAAAAAGTAACAGGTACACAATTCCCCAAACCGCACCGGCGATATGAGCTTCGTGGTTAATCCGGCTGCCTTCGGTTTTGCTTGCATAGAGGCTGTATGCCAGGAAGCATATCCCGAAAATCCAGGCCGGTATCGGGATGGGTATAAACATGAGATAAAGGCTTTGTGTGGGGAACAGAAGTATAAATCCGAATAAAACCGCTTCAACAGCACCGGATGCACCAAGGGTTCCGTATTGCGGGTCATCGCGGTGCCAAAGCACGGAAGGAATCGCCGAGATGAGGATCCCGCTCAAGTAAAGTGCCCCGAGATGGTAGACACCAATTGTATTTTCCAAAACCGGCCCGAAAATAAAGAGGACAAACATGTTCAGAAACAGATGTCCGATTCCGGCATGGAGAAAGCCGGCTGTAACCAGTTCGTGCCACGTATTTTCCCTGGCCATTCTATAGGGCCTCAGTAATCCCCACTGTAATAACGGCGGATGAAGATAAAGAGCTGCCAGAGAAAAAACCGACGTGACAATGATAATTCCAAGAGTGAGATTCATAAGCAACAAAGGTAGGCCTGAAACAGATTTATTGCAATAACCCTCTGCGCTAATCCGCGCATTTCGCGGTTTCAAAAATGCAATTTCAGAACTCCTGACTTAACGAAAAAGATCAATCCGTGATTTTAAAGTTGCATCAGATTCGCAGGTTCGTTGTGTGTTGTTTGTGGTTTGTGGTTTGTGGTTTGTGGTCAAGCTATGTTAGGGATGGACATGTGGTCAAGCTATGTTAGGGATGGACACTCTGCAACCCCTTGTTTTTTTATACGAAGTCAGGAGTTCTGAATTTAAAATCATGGCAATTGAGCCAGTAGCCGGATTTGAACCGGCGACCTATCGCTTACGAGGCGATTGCTCTACCACTGAGCTATACTGGCGTTCTTGTCGGGACTCTACTCCCGAGCTACACTGGCATTATTTTGGAATCCTGCCTTGATTTACTCCCGCTTATTAACCGAATTTTAAAGATACGGCAAGAATCGGATTTCATTCAAGCACTTATTCATGAATGCTCAATATTCAATCACATCTGCCAGGAAAAAGTTTGAACAGATAAAATTTTAAAATTTTACGTGGGGGTATCACGGATTTCCACTGTCTTATAAATAAGAAAAGGAAAAATAATGGATAAAGACAGGCTATACAGAATTATTGCCAGGTATCTTGACGAATCTATCAAGGATTCGGAAAAAGAAGAACTTATGTCCTGGCTAAAAGAAAATTCCGAAAACGAAAAAATCTTTAACATGTACCGGGATATCTGGAAGTCATCATCTGAAAAAAACAGGAGTGGAGATTCAGGACATCTCTATCCTTTGACCGACTGGGAAAAAATTGAAAGTTACATCCGCAATAAAGATTCCAGAAAGCTTAACAAGTCTTTCGCAAAGAAGAATTCAAAAAAATCTGTTCGCCGATCGGATAAAATGTATTCAATAATCCTGAAGGCAGCAGTCATCCTGTTTGTAGCATTAGGTTCCGGATATCTTGCCCTTCAGCTTTCTCCACCCGCGCCCTCACATATTTCCGATCCCGTCTTTAAAGAAATTATAACAAAGCGGGGCGAAAGAGCCAACATCCAGTTAAGAGACGGTTCAAAAGTTTTTTTGAATGCTGATTCTAAAGTTACAATTCCCGATTCATTCTCAACTGAAAACAGGAGTGTTGAACTGCGTGGCCAGGCGTATTTTGAAATTGTAACCGACCCCGAGCATCCTTTTATTGTCAAAACAGAAGATATTTCCATAAAAGTAATCGGAACATCATTTGATGTAAAATCTTATACTGAAGACGAATGGGCTTCAGTTGCCGTCAATGACGGTAAAGTTCTGGTATCAGATTCGGAGTCATCCAGCCGGGAAATAAGCCTCGAAAAGGGCTGGGCAGGGATCTATTTGAAAAAGAATAATGAACTGTTTTCCGAAAAAATTAAAAACAGGGATCTCTACTTCGGGTGGAGAGAAGGAAGAATTATCTTTGAAAATTCATCAGTAATGGAATTCGCTAACAGAATTGAAAGATGGTACGACATTGAGGTAATAGTGGATGTATCGCCTGGCTTAATTGAGTCCGTCAGGTTTACATCGGATTTAAAAACAAAGTCCATTCGTGACCTGATGGATGTGTTTAGAAAATCAACCGGAATCCAATATGCTATTAAAGAAGACACACTCATTCTCTCGAGTATCGAAAAAAATAACTGAAATTTATGTACAGGAATTTGATCAAAAATCAATAACTAAAAAAGGTGATCGTATGAAGGGAAAAGATACGAAAAATCATATCATTTTTATTTTAAGCATGATGATGGTTTTTTTATACTGCAATAACGGATACAGCCAGTCAACCGGCAATTACACTTCTTCCGAGATTGTGTACTATTCGGTAGATGACTATGGTTATCAAATACCGGAGTTAAATAAGCTTGTCTCGCTTAAGATAGAAGATCTTCCCGTAGCTGATGCCTTGATGAAGATTGCAGCTAAAGCCGGCCTCGGCATAGCTTTCGATCCGTCACTGTTAGACAGTTACCGGAATATCTCCATTGTTGAAAAAAGAATAAAAGTTGCGGATGCTTTGGTTCAGGCGCTGGCCGGAACCGGATATGAATCCGTAATCACATCGCACAGGGAAATTGTGCTGCAAAAAAAACCGGGATTTGATAAACCCACGCCTGTGGCCGTTCAAACCGAAATTGAAGGCCGGGTTACGGATGCCCAGACGGGCGAGCCCTTGCCGGGGGTTAACGTAGTCGTTGAAGGCACAACCATAGGTACATCAACCGATCCCGACGGTACATATTTTATCGAAGTTCCGGACGATGCGGAAGTGCTTGTTTTCACTTTTATCGGGTATGAAGAACAAAGAATTTCCATCAGAGGCCGCACCGAAATTAACGTGGAACTTGCACCCTCGGTTCAGTTACTCGAGGATGTCGTTGTCACCTCTTTTGGCATAGAACAGGAAAGAAAACAACTTGGCTACTCCATACAGGAAGTTTCCGGAGAAGACATTGCCGAGACCCGCGAATCCAATCTTGTGAGCTCGCTTCAGGGACGTGTGGCCGGAGTCAATATCCAGAATACAAGTGGTGCAGCCGGTGCAGGTGTGGATATTATAATTCGCGGCATCAACTCACTAAGCCCGAATGCGGATAACCAGCCTTTGTTTGTGATCGACGGTATCCCGGTCAGCAACCAGACAAATGCAGGTAATGTTCTGCCAAGTGAGGGATCCAATTCACCCGGCAGTTCGGAACAGTTTTCATTTACAAACCGTGTTGCTGATATCAATCCCGATGATATTGAAAGCCTTTCAATACTGAAAGGACCGGCAGCAACGGCCCTTTATGGGCTCAGGGCTGCAAACGGAGCCGTTGTAATCACTACTAAAAAAGGACAAGCCGGCAAACCGCAAGTCTCTCTAACAACTTCAATCGGTTTCAGCCAGGTTAATAAAACCCCCGATATTCAAAGAGATTTCCAGGGTGGACGGTTCGGTGCCCTTCCATTATCCGTTTTTGGGTTTGAGTTCTGGCAGCTTGGCCCCCCTGTAACACCGACCGGTGAACCTTTATTTGATAATTTTGATAATTTCTTCAGAACATCCGTAAATGCCACCAATGAATTTTCCGTGTCGGGCGGAACTGAAACAACAACTTATTTTACTTCATTTTCAAATGTAAATAGCCAGGGTGTTGTTCCAAATACCGACTGGGCACGAACCACATTTAAATTTTCGGGATCACAAAAGGTATCCGATAATTTCGATATTTCGGGTTCACTCTCCTACTCGAATTCGGGAGGAACCAGGCCCACCGGAGGGGATAAATCGATCATGAGTTCACTCAGTTTCTGGGCACCCTCTAATGATATCAATGATTTCAGAAATCCGGATGGGACCCAAAAAAACCCGACAACCGGTATCATTGATAACCCACGCTTTTTTGTGGAAAACAGCACGCTTGAAGATGATGTTGACAGAATTATAGGTATAGCCGGGCTTAACTTTCAGCTTACTGACTGGCTGAGTGCCGAATACCAGGTCGGGATCGATAATTTCAGCGACAGGCGTGAACGATTCGTTCCTCCAAATCTTGACGTCGGAACCCAGGTGAACGGTTTTTTGATTGAGGAAAATATCAATTATCGTGAAATTAACTCGAACGCTTTCCTCAGGGCAGAATACAGTTTAACCGATAAAATCCGCGGGTCTGTGCTTCTCGGGAACCAGATCACGGATATTGATTCCGAAACCGTGAATACCCGTGGTGAGGGTCTGAATATTCCAAATTTCAGGTCGCTTGCTAATACCACCAATATCTTTACCAGTGAAAGCGCCTTTATCAGGCGTTTGATTGGTGTTTTTATGGATGCACGAATTGAATATGACGGCACCTATTTTCTTTCTGTAACCGGAAGAAACGATTGGTCGTCAACCCTGCCCGAAGACAACCGGTCATTTTTCTATCCATCGGTAAACCTCAGTTATGTATTTACCGAGACTCTCGGGCTTGCCGACAGCAACATCATGCCATTCGGAAAACTGCGCTTTTCATGGGCCAGGGTCGGTAAAGATGCACTGCCTTTCAGTGTGGGACAAACTTTTCAATCGGCTCCCGGGTTTCCATTTGGCAGCACCGGCGGCTTCACCCAGGATCTGCAGGCCGGTGCTACAGGCCTGGAGCCTGAAACCAATACCACGTTTGAATTTGGTACTGAAGCAAGGCTATTCAACAACCGTGCAAGTGTAGACTTCACCTACTTTACACAAACCAGCAGGGATCAGATTGTAGCATTTCCTGTCAGTAATGCCACCGGCCTTTCAAGGTTTACAACAAACGCAGGCCAGATTGATACCGATGGCATTGAGATTCTTCTTGAGGGAACGCCGGTCAGAAACCGTGACTTCAACTGGGATGTTGCCCTCAACTGGTCAAAGTTCACCAGTGACGTGGTTTCAATGCCTGAAGGCCTTGATGTAATTGAATTTGCGAATTCCGGTTTTGCCGGGGTTGTAAGCCGGATTCAGGAGGGCGGCGAACTTGGCGATTTATTTGGATTTACGTTTGATTATGACGATCAGGGCAGGCTCTTGATCGCCGACGACGGCCTGCCCACAATCAGGACCGATACACTTGTTAAAGTGGGTAATGCATTCCCCGACTGGCAGGCCGGGCTTACCAATACTTTTAACTACAAAAACCTGAGCCTCTCCTTCCTGATCGAATTCAAACAGGGCGGGCAGGCATTCGATGCAAGCCTTCGAAACAGCATTCGAAACGGTATTGTAGCACTTACCGGTGTCAGAAATGAGGAAGTTATATTCAGAGGTGTAAATGCCGATGGCACTCCGAATGATATACCGGTTGAAGCTGATGAAAACCTTTTCAGAAGTTCAACCCGGTTTAACCGGGCAGCCGAAATCATTGTGCAGGATGCCGACTGGATACGGCTCAGAAATGCAAGGATAGCTTACTCCCTGCCGACAAACCTCATCGACAGATTGCCGCTTAGTTCAGCTACTTTCAGTGTTACCGGCAGAAATCTATTCGTTACGACTCCGTTCAGAGGTTTTGACCCTGAGGGGCAGCAATTCTCGGCCGGATCAAACGCATTCGGCTTTACCGGGCTGAATATACCGCCCACACGAAGCGTAACATTCTCGTTGAACTTACGATTTTAAAATAAAGAGGACGTCACATGAATTTTTTCGAAAACAAAATAAAAATTACTACAGTACTCGCCCTCACCATACTGCTTGTATCTTGCGAAGGATACCTGGGCGATGGAACGAATGTAGATCCGAACAGGGTATTCGAAGATGAGGTGTCTTTAAGTGCACTTCTTCCTCCCGTATTGGTTTCTACCGCAAATGCACATTTCAGTATCGCTTTTACAACAAGCCAATATTCTCAGCATACATCATTTATCGGGGATACGGATCAACAGGAAGAATCCCAATTGGCAGGTGCCTGGTCTAACATCTACCTTGGTTCGTTGAACAACCTCGAAGTGATGGAAAGAAAAGCACTGGAGCAAGATGCTTTCAATTATTTGGGTATCGTAAAAGTGCTTCAGGCCTTAAACCTTGGCCTGGCCACCAATGCATGGGAAGACATACCCTGGACAGAAGCCAACATTGAAGGTGAATTTACACCGGCTTTTGATTCGCAGGAAAGCATTTATGCAACAATACAAACTCTTCTGGATGAAGCAATTTCGGAACTTCAGAAACCTGCGGGCGAACTTAATCAGCCCGGTTCTGATGATCTTGCCTTCGGGGGCGACATCAGCCGGTGGATCCGGACTGCCTATGCTCTTAAAGCCAGGTATGATATCCATCTGATCAATAAAAATACATCCGGAGCCGTAAACGATGCCCTTGGTTCCGTACAAAATGCCATGCAATCCAATGATGACGACCTCCAGATTTCATTTACGGAAAGGAATCTGAATCCATGGCATACCGATGCTTTTCTTGCAAGGCTTACGGGTAACCCGGCTCCGGTGCTTTCCGACCAGATCGTCAGTTCCATGAACGGAACCACATTCCCCGAATTCGACCCCAGGCTACCGCTTATCGGCAGTAACGGTGGTGACGAACAATTTTACGGCAGCGTAAACGGGGCTTTCGGAACAAATCCGGATGCACCTGATAATTCTTCTAACGCGAATTTTACAGGCGATGACTGGCACACCCGCCCTGATTCCCCAATACGAATGATCACTTATGCAGAAGTAAAATTTATTGAAGCTGAGGCAGCTTTTTTAAGAGATAATACTGGAGACCGTTTTGCAACCGGAGCCTCACAGCAGGCATTTGATGCTTATATGGAAGGTATTCGGGCAAATATGGACAAGGTGGGTGTTTCTGTTGAAGATCGTGAAGAATACATACAAAGCCCCGGAGTAAATGTCGGAGCAGCAAATCTTACGATGCAACTGATCATGAAAGAAAAATACAAAGCGCTGTTTCTAAATCCGGAAACGCTTAACGATCTGCGGCGATATTTCTTTGATGAAAATATTTTTATTGACCTGGAACTTCCTGAAGACCATAATGAGGCCCTGAACGGAGAATGGATTCAGCGGGCCGTTTATCCTCAATCCGAATTCAGCAGAAACGGAGAGGAAGTGAGAAAAGTGGTACGCGACATCGCTACACAAATGTGGTTTTATAACTAATTTAATTTCAAAATCAGAATTAATCCCATGAGAATTTCAAAATTATTAAATATCTATCTGATCGTGATGTTGGCCGGAATTACGTTGATTTCGTGCGACGAAGACAACTTTTTTCTCGACAATATCGAACGCACCGGCAGAAATTTTCCGGTAATATCAAATATAGTTATTCAGAATGAGCAGGAAGAATATTCGCCCGGTGAAACGGTACAGCTCCGGGTAGAATTCTGGTCGGAAGATCCCGTCGAGGAAATTGTATTATACGATTCACTCGTTACTGTCAGAGCCCGGGAAGTGGTACTTAGAGAACCTGCATCCAATGCTTCGTTTTCAGATGAAACACAAACGGATGTGATCGTCTTAAACTATGAAGTGCCGACGGTTCCCAACGACCCGACTGAAATTAACCTGCAAGTGGAAGTGATTAACGAAAACGGCCTGAGCGAAATCAACACGGAGGCTGATAATTTTACTATCCAGCGTATTGAAATTACTGCTGTACCTTAATTTCAAATCAATACCTTGATAAGCTGAATTTCAAATATTTGAGCCGCCAAATATCTTGCGGGTCATATTTTATGAAAATTTGAAATCGAACCACAATGAAAAGTCTCCTTCTGTCGGGAAGGCTTTTCATTTTTTAATCGGTAAATTTATATATGATACATATTATCCAGACGGGGATCGGGCCTATTGGACGGCAACTTTCCCGTTATATCTCGGAAAGAGAAGGCCTCCAAATTATTGAAGCTGTAGATATTGATCCTTCCATGGTAAATCGCAGCCTTGCCGAAATTTCCGGCATATCATCCGATGTAACTATAAAAAAAAGTTATTCAAAAATACGCTATTTTGACTCTTCCGTCGCCATACTTTCAACTGTTTCAAAAATAGGTAAAATTTTCGGGCAGATCCGGGACGCAGCAGAGAGAGGCCTCAACATTGTTACAACCTGTGAAGAACTTACCTACCCTTTTAAAACCCATCCGGATGAGGCCGGGGCAATTGATTCAATTTGCAGGGAAAATGGCGTTACCTGCCTGGCAACCGGGGTGAATCCGGGATTTTTGATGGATTACCTGCCTGCCGCTATGACATCCGTCTGCCGGAACATCCAACATGTAAGTATTTCAAGAGTTCAGGATGCCGTAAACCGGCGCGGCCCCTTTCAGAAAAAAATCGGGGCAGGAATGGAGCCGGAAGAATTCCAAAATATCAAACATGAAATCGGCCATGTGGGATTGCCCGAATCCACGTATATGGTTGCAACTGCCCTAAGATGGGATCCGGATTCTTTAGAAGAAACCATCGAGCCGGTAATTGCGGAGCAAAAAATCCAATCCGAACATGTTACTATCGAACCCGGTAAGGTATCCGGTTTAAAACAGGTGGTAACGGCAAGCATCAAGGGAAAAGAAGTGATCCGTCAGACTTTCATAGCGGCAGTGGGTTACGGAAACTCGTTTGAGGAAATAAAAATAAAAGGTAAACCCGGGTTTACTTCCAGAATCGAGGGAGGCATCAACGGTGACATTGCCACATCGGCGATTGTTGTAAATGCCATCCCGTCCGTTTTAAAATCGGAACCCGGCTTAAAAACCATGCTCGATATCCCCGTGCCTTCATGGTACGGAAACCTGTAATTTGTAAATGAAAAAAGGATTGATATCTTCCTCGTATGAAAAATTTTGCGTGGATTTTTTTTATGTTGCCGTTGCTTTTATTTGGTTGTAAAACGGCTGAAATAATTTCGGAAGAAGAACGTAATGCCGCCGGTCTTGAGTCGGAACTGAATGCATTATTTGAAAATTCTGACACGTTCGGGAATTCATTTACGGGATTTGTACTGCATGATCCTGACGAAGCTGAAGAAATTTATTCCTTCAATGGCGGGAAAAATTTTATTCCAGCTTCCAATACTAAACTGTTTACTTTCTACGCCGGTTTGAAGATTCTGCCTGACAGTATTCCGGCTCTGTTTTACACCGAAAAATCCGATTCTCTTATTTTTTGGGGAACCGGTGATCCCTCATTTCTGCATCACGATTTTGGATCCGGTACTGTATATCGGTTTCTGAAATCCACAGAATCAAAACTGTACTTTTCAGATACCAATTTTAGTGACGAACCGCTGGGCAGCGGCTGGGCCTGGGATGACTATAATTACTACTATTCAGCCGAGAAAAGCCCCTTCCCTGTTTTTGGAAACGTGGCAAGATTTCGTTTGGCCAAAATCAGCGAGACCCGTCCCCTGATGCGTGACGGAAATTACCAGGTATCTCCCGAATTTTTTGGGGATTTGATCGTGAACGGTCAAAAAGATGAAAAAAACCAGCCATTGATCGTGCGCGACAGAACCGGCAATCGTTTTACTTTTTACACCCAAACGGACACAATATTTATTGAAAGGGATGTTCCTTTTCATTGGGATCAAAAGCTATTTTTAGATATACTGGCCGACACTCTCGGCCGGGAGATCCAATATCAACCGCTTGAGCTGCCTGAAAATGCCGGTAAAATATACAGCCTTCCGGCAGACACCCTGTACAGAAGAATGTTGTTGCCAAGTGATAATTTTGTAGCCGAACAACTGCTTCTTGTGATGTCTTCTCATCTTTTCGGGGAATTGAATACCGACAGGGTCATTGATTATGTTCTTGAGAACTATTTACAAGATTTGCCCGAAAAACCCCGCTGGACGGATGGTTCGGGATTGTCAAGATATAACCTGTTCTCACCGCGGTCAGTAGTAAAAGTGCTTCAGCTTATTGATCAAACCATTGAAGATGAATCAAGGCTTTTTCATCTTCTTCCGGCAAATGGCAAGACGGGCACTCTTGAAAATATGTACACTTCCGGAGATACTGCCAGTCCATTCCTTTTTGCAAAAACAGGTACCCTCAGCAATAATCATTCACTGAGCGGGTTTCTGATTACAGATTCAGGGAAAAAATTAATTTTCAGTTTTATGAATAACAACTTTACAGCTCCACTCCCCCATATTCAGGCAGAAATGGAAAAAGTTCTTCAGGTCATCCGGTTCTCATATTAATTGTTAACATTTTCCAATATTTCTGTAACATCCGATCATCTTAAGAGTCCTTAATATATCGGTAACAGGTTATAAAACCCTACCCGGTTTAATGGAAGTTTTGGACTAACAAGATTACGATGGTCAGGATTTTAAAAGCTCTTTTTCTAATATTGGTTTTCAGCATCTATCCCGCGATCTTATTCTCGCAGGATTCTTCCATCCGTTTTGGAAGCCTTACGACTCAGCAGGGTTTATCACAGAGCACCGTAAACGACATCCTTCAGGACAGCCGGGGATTTCTGTGGTTTGCCACGAACGACGGGCTGAACAGATACGATGGCTACTCATTTACTGTATTCCGTTCTGACAGCGATGACCCATCAACCATCTCTTCAAATATGATAACTGCCATTCTCGAAGACCAGGAAGGCAACATCTGGATCGGAACCAACGGAGGCGGGCTGAACCGGTTCGACAGGAAAACGGAAACGTTTGAACGATTTTATGCTGACTCCGAATCCGGGAATTCACTTTCGAGTAATTATATTACAGCTCTTTATCAGGATTTTACCGGTGTGATATTAATCGGCACTGAAAGCGGCCTCAGTATTTACGAACCGGCCAATAAACAGTTTTCAAAATATAAAACAGACGAAAATGGTTCTTTTGATTTAGCCAACAGTCATATAACCGATGTTTTGAAAGACAATTCGGGAATGATCTGGTTTGGAACACAGCGCTCGGGCATCTACAGGTTCGATCGTTTCGAACACACATTCACCCATTACGGATCGCGTAATGGCAGCGGGCTCACTGACGACTGGATCGTTACCCTTTACAGAGACAGAGACAATACCATCTGGGCAGGTACTCAAAACGGTGGTTTGCACAAGCTTTCTGATGACGGCAAATCATTCCGGGTTTTCAAAAGAAAAGAGAGCTCTCAAGCCTCGGTGAGTGATAACTGGATATTATCAATCTACGAAGACCTGTACGGAACATTTTGGATCGGCACCATGAACGGCCTCGCTATATTTGACCGTGAAACCGGCGGCTATCGTGAAATAGACAATGGCAACAGTTTGCTTCTTACCAATTTTTCAATTACAAGCCTGTTTGAAGATAAATCGGGAGTTCTCTGGATCGGCACCAAAGACGGGGGGCTTAACAAATTTGTGAGAACAACCGAATCGTTCAGGGTGTTCAGGCATGAACCGGGCAGTTCGAGGAGTATTTCGGAAAATAATGTATGGTCAATTATTGAAGACCGTAACGAAAATATCTGGATCGGAACACACGGAGGCGGACTGAACAAGATTGACGCACATACTTCAGAGGTAACCCAATTCAGCCACAACCCTGCCAATCAGCAATCAATCAGTGATAATTTCATAAATGCCCTGCTGGAAGATAAAAACGGATACATTTGGGTGGGCACCATAAACGGCCTTAACAGGATTGATCCGGAAAGTGGTAATATTGAATCTTTCCGCAATGATCCGGTTAATGAAAATTCCTTAAGCGGTAACATCATTACCTCTCTGTACCAAGACCGTAATGATATCATCTGGATCGGCACACTTAATAACGGCCTGACGGCACACGACCCGAAATCCGGACAATTCAGACAATTCAGGCATGATCCCTCCGATCCTGACGGTATAAGCCACAATCGTGTCTGGACTATGTTTGAAGACAAACAGGGAAATTTCTGGGTAGGTACCCATGGGGTAGGATTGAACCGGTACGACAGAGTCCGGGAAAAATTTTACCACTATAAATCGGATATGAACGACCCGGCAAGTATCAGCAATGACTTTGTAAACTTTGTCTATCAGACCAAAAAAGGTGAATTGTGGATAGGCACCCTGAACGGGCTGAACCGCTATGATTATGAAACCGACAGCTTTGAAAGGTTTGGAAAGGATGCAGGATTGCCCAATAATGTAATTTACGGCATTGTTGAAGATGAACGCGGGCATTTATGGCTCAGCACAAATAACGGGATTGCCGATTTTGATCCCGAAGAGATGACTGTCCGCGTATACGATCGCGGCGATGGCCTGCCCGGCAACGAATACCGTTTCGGAGCCTATCACAGGGGTAAAAAGAGCGGAAATATCTATTTCGGAGGTGTTGAGGGAGCCGTGGTATTTGAGCCCGACAGCATCCGCGACAACCCTTTCAAACCGCCTGTGGTTCTGACGGATTTCCAGATTTTTAACAATGACGTACCGGTTGATGAAAAATCCGTTCTCAGAAAATCAATCACTGAAACCGATTCCATTGTACTGAACTTTGACCAGTCAGTATTCTCATTCCGGTTTGCCGGACTGCACTATGCGGCTCCCTCACAAAATGAATACGCCTACATGCTTGAAGGATTTGAAAACAGCTGGCAATATGTGGGAAATCGCCGGTTCACATCCTACACCAATCTTGACCCGGGGAAATACACTTTCAGAGTGAAAGCATCCAATAAAGACGGCGTGTGGAATGAAGACGGCAGCAGGGTCAGCATCACCATTGAACCGCCTGTTTGGCTCACCTGGTGGGCAAAAACCGGGTATTTGATTGCCGGATTCGGGTTATTTGTACTGATCCTGAACTTTTTCAACCGTCGTGAACGATGGAAAAAGGAAGAACTTGAAAAGCAGAAGATAAAACTTGAAGAAGAAGTACAGCTCAGAACCAACCAGCTTGCCGATGAAATGGAAAAGGGCCAAGAGCTACTGCACAATATGTTGCCTGCCGAAATTGCTACCGAGCTTATCAACACAGGTAAATCAAAATCAAGGCGTTTCGAAGAGGTTACCATCATATTTACCGATTTCAAAAATTTCACCCAGATTGCTTCAAGCATGTCGGCCAACAGGCTGGTAAGTGAATTAAACGACATTTTCAGCACATTTGACGATATTGTTGAAGAATTCGGCATAGAAAAAATTAAAACCATTGGCGACTCTTATCTTGCCGTAAGCGGTATTCCGGCGGAAAAGTCAAATCATGCAATCAACGCTGTTCATGCCGCTCAAAAAATGTTAAGCTACATACGCGAACGCAATAAGCATGAATCCGTTAAATGGGAAATGCGGATCGGTATTCACTCGGGAAGTTTGATTGCGGGTGTTGTAGGGAAAAACAAGTTTACGTTCGACATATGGGGCGATACCGTAATTATTGCACAGCGAATGGAAGCCAGCGGTGAATCCGGTAAAATCAACATCTCGGCCGTTACCCACGACCTGATTAAGGACGAATATGATTGCGAATATCGCGGCAAAATCAATGCCAACGGCAAAGGTAAGCTCGATATGTATTTCATCGAAAAACCGAAGCTTAGAATAGCAAAAAAAGCCGGTAGCTGACTCTGTTATATTTAAGAGTTGAAATAAACTAGAAGGCTGTCCAAGTTGATGTATGTGATTTATGGGCGCCTTAATTATTTAAATTTACTTCGTGAACCTTTGATCCGTCAGTTGACGGACTCGTGGTGAAAAAACAGAAGGCTCGATCCAGCCACACCGGCTTTGCCTCCAAGGCACAAGGACACATCTGTGTGCAGAAGCACTCCGGTGCGCAGGCACGAAGCAACATGAAGAACTCGTGCTACATCTGTTTAGAATTAAACTAAAAAAATTAAATTGAGCTGCGGCAAACTATACTTTTTAGCCCGCCTCATAAACGAGGCAACCTCGCAACCGGTCAGGCTGTAAGCCTGAAACCAGCAGTTTACTGCCACGGCAGCCGGTCCAGGTCTACATTGCCGCCGGTTATAATCACACCCGCTTTTTTTCCTTTCAGGTCAATTTTCCCGTCAACTATAGCCGAAACCGGCACGGCACACGAAGCTTCGATAATCATGTTCATTCGCTCCCAGTATGTTCTCATGTCCCTTACAATCGAAGCCTCCGGTATTGTAACAATATCATCCACATACTGCATGATGGCTTTAAACGTCAACTCACCGAGAGAGGTCCTCAAACCGTCGGCAACCGTATCCGATTTGTTGATTTTGATGAGTTTACCTGATTTAAAGGAACGGTAAGCGTCGTCTGCCATTTCCGGCTCACAGCCAATAACGGAAATTTCAGGCTTGAGGTTTTTTGCTGCAATTGCGGTTCCGCTCAGCAATCCGCCGCCGCCTACAGGAGCCAGAATTAAATCCAGGACCGGCTCATCCTCCAGTAATTCCAGTGCAGCCGTTCCCTGTCCGGCAATAATATCGGGATGGTTATAAGGATGGATAAAACAGGCGCCGGTCTCTTTAATCACTTTCTGTAATGTGGATTCCCTCGCATCCAGGGTCGGTTCGCACCATGTAATTTGTGCCCCGTATCCTTTAACTGCCCTTTTTTTCACTTCAGGCGCATTTTCCGGCATTACAATATATGCCGGTATCCCGCGAAGCTTTGCTGCCAGGCTCAACGCCTGTGCATGATTTCCCGACGAGTGTGTGGCCACTCCCTTTTTAGCCTCTTCATCCGTCAGTTTAAAAACAGCATTACAAGCCCCCCTGAATTTAAAAGCCCCGACTTTTTGAAAGTTCTCACATTTAAACAAGACTTTGCCTCCACTCAATTCGTTGAAATAGCGTGAAGAAAAAACCGGAGTTCGATGGGCATAAGGCTTGATTCTCTGAGCAGCTTGCCTGATATCATCAATAGTTGGCAGATTTGAATTGGTTTCTCTCATATAGCTGAATTTGATTGCAAATTATTCCCTTATCCCGTACACACCCCTGCCTTTTCAAAATCGCCTTCGGCGTTTTGAATAAGTCTGTCCCCTCTCGAGAGGGGACAGGTTCTTCCTGAAAGCCATCAGGCGCTTCAGGAAAAGCAGGGGTGTGTACAGGCGAGGGCTTAAAACTCAATAATCCACTCCCGGCTGTTTGATTTCATACCCCTTCTCCTCCTTGGCCTTGCGAACCATCCGCTCCACATCGCGCAGGAGTTCTTTTGCATTAAATACAATCCCGTCCTTAATCGTAAAGCTGATCCCGCCAACCCTGACAGGTTCGTTTTCTTCGTTTACCCTGATCGCCCCTGTTCCATACAACACCTTCAGGTTCTCGAGCGGGTTTTGATCAACCAGTACAATATCGGCCAGTTTTCCAACCTCAATGGTTCCAAGCCGGTCATCAACGCCAAGCTCCTCGGCACCTCTCAGGGATGCCGACATAAGCACCTCAAGAGGATGAAATCCGGCTTCGCGCATCAGTTCTATCTCGCGAATATAGGCAAAGCCATACAGTTTGTAGATGTAGCCGGCATCGGATCCCAGGGTTACGCGTCCGCCGCGGTTTTTATATTCGTTCACAAACTGCATCCACAACCTGAAGTTTTCTTTCCAGGCCACTTCCTGCTCCGTACCCCAATTGAACCAGTAAGAACCGTGTGCCCTTCTGCTTGGTTTGTAAAACTCCCAGAGTGACGGCAGTGTGTACTTTACGTGCCAGTCCGCCCTTCGTTCGCGCATCAGGTCACGGCTGGCCTCATAGATGGTAAAGGTCGGGTTAAGTGTAAAATCCAATTCCAGCAGGCGGTTCATCACGTCGTTCCAGTGATCGCTTCCCGGCTTTGCAGCCTGTTTCCATAGCCTTCCCGCCTCCTCGAAGCGGTGCTGTTCGTTTTGATAATTGTAATCAAGGGGATAATCCTGCACTACCCTGTCCTCGAACAGGGCTTCGGGAAGGCCATACCAGTGCGTCATGCTTTTTAAGCCCAGCTCGGCTGAAGTGAGGGCGTTTGCATAGACTACGCGTGTTTGTGCATGATGGGTCATGGTGCCCAGGCCCAGTTTATTGGCTTCATCGATGGCAGCCGCATATATTTCCGGCCTTGCCCCGAAGAATTTGATTCCGTCGGCACCTTTCGAGTGAATCATGCGGACCCACTCGCGGGCATCATCCGGTGACAGGATCCCGCCGTCACTGTTCATCCCAAAACCCATGTACGCAAATATTCGCGGGGCCGTGATTTCATTTTGGGCACTTCGTTCCTTGTGCTTCAGAGTCCAGTCCATGCCGTTAAATGATCCCGGTTCGCGGATGGAAGTTATTCCGTGTGCAAGCCAAAGTTTATAAACATATTCGGGTGTGGTTCCCTGTGCGGTTCCGCCTGTATGAGCGTGATTGTCAAAAAACCCGGGCAGTGCATACATGCCTTCTGCATCCAGCTCCATTCCGTTTTCACCGGCCTCGGGCCTCCCCGATTCATTTATCGGTACTCCGGGAAATCCAACCGTTTGGATAGAGACGATTCTGTTCGTTTCGATCACAATGTCCACAGGGCCAAGCGGCGGCGACCCGGTACCGTCGACCAGAGTAACGCCGCGAATAATCAGGCGGTCATAGGGGCCTTCGCCTTCGGTACGGTCGGGGGCGTCGGCCATTTGGGAATGGGCGGTGAATATAAATGAAAATGAGAGCAAAAA
>CAYPZI010000039.1:16968-22705 GCA_964415185.1 uncultured Balneolaceae bacterium
CTCACTTAAAACTTTTCAATCAACGCATTCACAAGTTTTGCAAACCCTTCTTTCTTTTTTTCTGCAATCGATTTTACCTCTTCATGATCCAGTTTTTGCCTGAGCACTCCTGCCGCCATATTGGTAACAAGTGATACCGCCGCCGTTTTCAGGCCCAGCCTTGAAGCTTCCATCATTTCGGGAGCGGTACTCATGCCTGCTACATCGGCATTCAATCTTCTGAAGGCCTGCACTTCGGCTTTTGTTTCGTAATTCGGCCCTTTCGCATAGATATAGGTTCCCGTCCGTATAAAAAGGCCTGCCTCCGCCCCGATTCTCGCAACCCGGGCAGCGCTGCCTTGCTGTGCAAAACGGAACTTCTCACCCCTTAATGGAAATACCGCGCCCATAGGACGAATAATATCCTCAATAGCCATCAGGTCGCCTACTGCGAATGTTCTGTTAACGGCTCCGGCTGCGTTCGAAATAATCAGCTTCTTTGCATCGAGTGCACCGGCAACAGAAACAGGCAGAATGGTGGTTGCAAAATCGTGTCCCTCGTAGTGGTGAAAACGTCCTGAAAATGCCATGATCTTGAATCCGTTTACACTTCCTGAAATGAGTTCGCCGGAATGGCCTTTTACGGAAGTGGACGGAAAACCCGGAATCCGGCTGTAGAGAATGGCCCTCCGGTTTTCAATTGAATCGGCAAAACCTCCAAGCCCCGAACCCAAAATTACAGCTGCCTCAGGAGATTCTCCAGCTCCGGCACCGATTAAAAATTCCTTTATTTCCTGTAAATCAACTTTATGTTGGGTCATATTTGCTTATTTGGCTACGGATATAAAGTGATTTGCCGGGGTAATGAGCCGGCATCATCCCGAAGCATCTGTTTTGCCTTTGGCCCGGACGCGACGGGGTGCTTTGCACGCCCGGCTGACCTGATTATCACACCCGGTGGCCCTGATTATTCGGGCTTGATTATAATGCAGCAGGTGAAGTTCTGGTTTCATGGTTTAATTCATGTTTTCAATTTGATAGCCTTTCTTTTCATCGTACCCGGTTAGCCGGAACACCGGGTGGTCGGTCTCATGATAGGTAAGGATGATCATCTTCTTTTCGAATGCTTCCTTTTTAAGCTCTTCCCGTATCTTCATGCTCTTTTTGGGATCATAATCGTATTTGGCAGCAAACTTTTGATTGATCTTGCCCCGTGTTCCAATCACATCTCCTGCCATCATGTAAGATTGCCCGTCCGCTTCAATGTAAATAACCTGGGAATATTCCGTATGGCCTCCGATTTTTTTAACGCGGATGTCAGGATAGGGCTGATCCTCTTCATTCAATAAATGGACATCGGCACGCGCATCCAGGAAATGGATAAATTCCGTATTCAATTCATCATCTTTACTGGAATAACGGAGTGCTTTTTCCCAGCCTCCTTTCGAGACCCAAAGCTTTGCATCCGGAAAGGTCAGTTCCCAGTAACCGTTCGATTTTCCCGCCAGTCCGCCGATATGATCGTAGTGCAAATGACTTGCAAAAATATCGGTGATTTCAAAATCGGACAGCCCTTCTTCTTCCAGGTTTTTCAGAATTGTATCTGTGGATGTATCTTCACCAAAACAGCCCAGGCCGGCGTCAATCAGGTAATTTCTCTCATCCCCTTTCACCAAAAACGGGTTGATCGATAATTTGAGTGCTCCCTTGCCGGGCGGATCCGATTTCTTGATTCGTACAAATTTCTTGTCGAGGCCAACCGAAAAAGTGCCTTCGTAGAGCGGGGTTATGCGCATCTGTATCTTTCAGCTTTACTTTTTTTTGTTCTTTTTATCGTGCTTTTCATATGCGTCGATGATCTGCCGGACCAGCTTGTGCCTGACAACATCTTCCTGATCGAGGTAAACAAAAGATATCCCCTTGATCCCTTTCAGAATATCCTGAATGGAAATAAGTCCAGAGTGCTGCTTACGGGGCAGGTCGGTTTGAGTGATATCGCCCGTGATGATTGCCTGGCTGTTGAACCCGATACGCGTCAAAAACATCTTCATCTGTGTATTGGTGGCATTTTGGGCTTCATCCAGGATCACAAATGCATTGTTCAGGGTACGTCCCCGCATATAGGCAAGCGGAGCAATCTCAATCACGTTCCGGGCAAGGTTAAATTCGAGCTTGTCGTGTTCAATCATCTCTTCCAGGGCATCGTAAAGCGGCCTGAGATAGGGATCGATTTTTTCACGCAGATCACCCGGCAGGAAACCGAGATTTTCTCCGGCTTCAACGGCAGGGCGTGCCAGGATAATTTTTTTTACCTTACGTTCTTTTAATGCCTTTACGGCAAGGGCCACAGATGTAAATGTCTTACCCGTGCCGGCCGGCCCGATTGAAAATACGATATCGTTTGAATATGATGCCTGTACAATTGCCTTTTGGCCGGGTGTTTTTGCTGTAATGGTATCACCCGTATAGGTATGCAGTATAATATCCGAGGTTTTATCGAAAATTTCAGGCGGACTATACCCCGTTACTTTTTCCGTCCGGTTCAGGGCCAGCAGGGTTTCAACATCATCCGGTTCTACTTTTCCTTTTCTGCCGGCTATGGATATCATCTCATCTAAAATGTCCGAAATAATCTCAATATCCCTATCTGTACCCCTGAGTTTGATCTTGTTGCCCCTGGCCGTAATTTTGGTCTTTTCAAATTCCTGATCCAGCCTGTTCAGATGCTGATCCTGGAATCCCAAAACAAGAGTGGGATCAACATCTTCAATAAATATGGTTTCTTCCCTGTATTGATCGGTATTTTCGATAAGAGTTTTATTTGCGTTTTGTGTCATTCAGTGGTTTTATCTTCAAAATTATAGAATATCATCAGACCAGTTTACCGGCTGCAGCCGATGCGGCCTGATGCAACTTCCGGATTGCTTCGGTAATTGAAGGAGCTTTGAAAACACTGCTCCCGGCTACCAGCACATCCGTACCGTAACGTACAAGTTTTTCAGTATTCTTTATTGTAACCCCGCCATCAACCTGGATAAGAAAATTCAGGTTATTTTCGTTTCGAAGTGCAACCAGTTCGGTTAACTTTTTGTAGCTGTTTTCAATAAATTTTTGACCTCCAAACCCCGGGTTGACCGTCATAATCAAAATAAGGTCTGCATCCGCAGCTATATGCTCAATTGCCGAGACCGGTGTTGCGGGATTAATTGCCACTCCTGCCATACAATCCGATGCACGTATATTTTGCAGGGTTCTGTGCAAATGAGGACAGGTTTCCTGGTGTACCGTAATCAGCCCTGCCCCGGCTTCGGCAAACGGTTCGATAAAAAAGTCGGGGTTTTCAATCATCAGGTGCACATCGAGAAACGCATCAGGAACATGTTGATCAACCGCTTTTACCACGTCAGGCCCGAAACTGATATTGGGGACGAAATGTCCGTCCATGATATCACAGTGAAGCCATTCAGCTTCAGCCTGTACGCATTCCTGAACCTGTTCTCCAAGTTTGCTGTAATCGGCTGCAAGGATGGATGGTGCAATAACCGGTGATTTAAAATTCATTTCGGGCATTAATTTTGATTATTCAAATTTGTGGTATCGGGTGGTGTTACACTTACAGAATCCACATTTACCGCTCCCGTTTCAGAGGCTTCTTTTGCATCGAACCGTTCCGACACGACGATGGAGACCGACTCGCCTTCGCGCATCTTCTGAAGCTTCGGTGAAAATTCAAGAACAATATTGGGAATGGTATCCCTGCTTGGCCTGAACCTGATTTCATCCACATGCAAGCCGGCTTTACGGAGTTTCTGCTGAGCTTCAGGCAGCCGCAGGCCGACAATTTCGGGCACGTCAACAATTTTGTCGCCCAGTCCGTCGCTGATTGTTAAATCCACAACCGATCCTTTCGGAACCGTATCCCTGGCCGCGAGTGATTGCCAAAGTACGATATTCCGGAACCGGGATGATTCATAACTTACCGTGCCCAGTTGCAGGCCATAATTTTCAAGTTGTATCCTTGCGTTTCTGAACGACATGTTCACGAGTTCCGGTACAACGGCTTTGGGCTGTTCAGCCGTATTTACTGTGAGATATACTTTCCGGTTCGGTTTTACAATTTGCCTGGCAGGCGGGCTTTGGTCGATGATATAATCGGCCGGATAGCTTGCATGAGCCCTGCGGTCGGCAATTTCGGACCTGAGATTATAGCTGGCAAGCAAATCCTGAGCTTCCTCAAGCGAGATTTTCGTGACATCAGGTACCGTTACGCCCTCATTATAATTGGTGTATTCCGGCATAATCACTTTATCCATTAAAAAAATCATGCCGGCACCGAATAAGAACAGCGACAGAAGCCATCCCCACACTTTTTTACTTTTTAAAATATTCAAAATCCATTCCATGCGTGTAAGATAAGGTTTTTTAACTGGTGTTTGAAGCTGATTAATTGAACCGATGATTCCATTCAATTCATTAAACGAGTTTGATGTTCCATTCGCATGTATTAAACTATTGTGGCGTCAAGATTAAAATGTTGGTTAAAGACCTGCCAGGTTTCAAAAGAATTTCACTTTATTCTAACACCCAGGCTAACAAAACCTGGCAGGTCTGAGACAATAAAAAATTGACTTAGCACTATAGAGAATTTAGAAATGCAGAATCAAAAATTTGAATTCATTATTTGAAAAATCATTCAAACTGCGGCCACTGCGATTCCTCAGCGGCCACTGCGTGAAACCAATTGATTCACATCATATCTCCATCAAGCCGCCATTTCCGGGTAAAGCCCCGGAAGATAGTACCCCATCACTTTTGACGGTATGGCGAATTGCACGGGAGCTTTGTGGTTTTCAGAAACAAGAAGGCCCTCATCCAGCAGGGTGCTCAAAAGTGAACGTGCCGTGCGTTCACCGAGCCCGCTTATCTGCTTAGCCTCTCCCCTCGTTATTTTGCCACGCAGCATTGATTCCGTCAAAATGTATTTTGCCTCTTCGCGAAGGGGTGTTTCATGCGGTATCATATTCCGGTAACGCAGGTTTACATATCCCCGGATGTTCTCAATAAAATTCTCCTGTTGGATAATCTCGTTCATATAATTCATCTCACTTTCCGCTATCTCTCCCATAAACTTTATAAAATCTTTCAGCCTTGCCTCCGAACCGGCATATACTCCTGTTTTCAATGCTAATTTCATCAATCCGGCGTACTTATCCCTGTTGTGGAAAATAGCTTTAGGCAGCGACCATAATCCAAAAGAGTCAAGCCCGACTATCCTGAAATAAGAGTGAGAATAAAAACAGGCCATCAATTCCGCTTCCGTCCGCACAGTAAAGAGCGAAAATAGCCCGGCATGAGAGGCCAAAGCAGCTTCCGTTAAACGTTCACCCGAAATTTCCGTTGGTGAATAGTTCTTTTCAAAATCCCTGAAAAAAGCATCCTCGTGAATGTTTTCCTTGCCTGATGGAATATTTCCGGGGCGTATGATTACTTTCTTATCCGCCTCCCGGCTTGAAATAGTGAGATATTCCGGCGGGACTTTTCTGAAAAAGACGGAATGAGTCCACTCCAGGTAATTTTTAGATGATATATTCAAATCCGGTTCACTCAGTAGGCGCACGTCAATCATTTTAAGTGTATGAATAAAAGCATTGCACCACTTGCGAAGGGCAGCACGATCCGGGTCGTCTGAAAATTCCTTCCTGGCAGCCGACTCTATGTCACCGGGAGTGGCGTGAAGCCCAAGATTCATCAGCATATA
>CAYPZI010000040.1:0-22580 GCA_964415185.1 uncultured Balneolaceae bacterium
CACCTAATTCATCGGATGACTGAGGGCAAGATCAATCCAAAGGGCTGCAAGCGGGCGAGTCATCCGATGAGTGAGGCTGATACCTCCAACGCTACGGGGAGCTCACGTTGTTCGCACGCCCGGAGGTTGGAAGGGAGTTAATCATCCGATGTATAAGCCTCGATCAAAATCTTCAGCACTTTTTGGGCTGCTTCGGCAATCACGGTGCCGGGGCCGAAGACTGCGGCTACACCTTTATCGTATAGAAATTGATAATCCTGGTTTGGAATCACACCGCCCGCAATCACCATAATGTCTTCACGGCCCAGTTTTTCCAGCTCGTCTATGACCTCGGGAACGAGGGTCTTGTGCCCGGCTGCAAGGCTCGATACGCCCAGAATATGCACGTCGTTCTCCACGGCCTGGCGCGCGGCCTCTTCGGGTGTCTGGAAAAGCGGGCCGATATCCACGTCGAAGCCGAGGTCCGCAAAACTGGTTGCAATCACCTTGGCTCCGCGGTCATGGCCGTCCTGGCCCATTTTTGCCACCATGATACGTGGACGGCGCCCTTCAAGCTCTGCAAATTCATCCGCAAGTTCAGCAGCTTTTTTGAATGCTTTATCTTTTTTTAATTCTGAAGAATACACACCTGATATCGATTTAATGGTTGCCTGGTATCGTCCGAACACCTTTTCCATGGCATCGGATATTTCACCCAACGTTGCCCTGTTCCGGGCGGCATCAACCGCAAGAGCCAGCAAATTGCCTTCACCGGAATCGGCGCACCGGGTGATCGCTCGAAGAGAAGCTTTCACTTTATCGGAATCGCGTTCGGCTTTCAGCTTTTCGAGCCGTTCGATCTGTGATTTCCGAACTTTGGTATTATCCACTTCAAGAATATCAATCGGATCTTCTTTTTCCAGCCGGTATTTGTTTATCCCCACAATCACATCCCTGCCGCTGTCAATCCGGGCCTGCTTCCTGGCTGCAGCTTCTTCGATGCGCATTTTGGGCACACCCGATTCAATGGCACTGGTCATACCTCCCAATTCTTCCACTTCCTCAATTAATTCAAGAGCGCGCCGGGCCAGCCGGTCGGTCAGATACTCCACATAGTAAGATCCTGCCCAGGGATCAATCGCTTTTGTAATGCCCGTCTCCTCCTGCAGGTAAAGCTGGGTATTTCTTGCTATTCTTGCGGAAAAGTCGGATGGAAGCGCAATCGCCTCATCAAGTGCATTGGTATGCAGAGACTGCGTGTGGCCAAGGGCAGCCGCAAGGGCTTCGATACAGGTTCGAGCCACGTTATTGAACGGGTCCTGCTCCGTCAGGCTCCAGCCGGAAGTCTGGGAATGCGTGCGCAGTGACATCGACTTCGGATTCTGCGGGTTGAACTGCTTCATCAGTTTTGCCCATAGCAACCGGCCCGCCCTCAGTTTTGCAATCTCCATAAAGTGGTTCATTCCGATCGCCCAGAAAAAGGAAATTCTCGGCGCAAATTCATCAATTTCGAGTCCGGCATCCAGCCCGGTGCGGACATACTCAAGGCCATCGGCCAACGTGTAGGCGAGCTCAATGTCGGCCGTAGCACCGGCTTCATGCATGTGATATCCGCTGACACTGATCGAATTAAACCGCGGCATATTCCGGGATGTGTATTCAAAAATATCACTGACAATCCGCATGGAAGGTTTTGGCGGGTAAATGTAGGTATTACGCACCATAAACTCCTTCAGAATGTCATTCTGAATCGTCCCTGCAAGCTTCTCCGGAGATACACCCTGCTCTTCGGCTGCCACTATGTAGAATGCCATTATAGGAATTACCGCGCCGTTCATGGTCATCGAGACAGACATCTCATCGAGCGGGATCTGGTCAAACAGGATTTTCATATCCAGGATCGAGTCGATTGCCACGCCTGCCTTGCCCACATCACCGGCTACCCGCGGATGATCCGAATCGTATCCGCGATGAGTGGCAAGGTCGAAGGCAACTGATAACCCTTTCTGCCCGGCCTTCAGGTTGCGCCTGTAGAAAGCATTGGATTCCTCTGCCGTTGAAAAACCGGCATACTGGCGGATTGTCCATGGACGAACGGTGTACATGGTGCTGTAAGGGCCTCTCAGAAAGGGAGGCACACCTGCTCCGAAATTCAGATGCTGAAGGGATTCGATGTCCTTTTCCGTGAAGAGCTTTTTAACCGGGATCTTCTCCGGGGTTTCCCAGGCATCGCCGTCCGTTTCAAACTGTCCGGTTTCCTTTTTACCGGGTTTGTAATCAATAGTCGTAAAATCGGGTCGTTTCGACATCTCAGTTAAATTTAAGCGTCTAATTTCCGGTTAATTTTAGAAAGTGTATCAACAATATCAGATTTGCGGTGAATGAGAAAATCGATTCCTGCTTCCAGATATTGTTCTGTTTTTCCTTCGGGATAACCGGCTAAAATTAATACCGTATTTTCATCAGAAAAAGAGTTACAGAACGAGCCGATTAACTCATCATAATCGGAATCTGAACCGCATAACACAATAATCTGGGCTCCATCTTTTTTCACATTTTTTGCCTCGTTTTCAAAGTTATCATAAGCCAGGTATTCGTCAATTTGATACCCTGCACAACCCAGAAAATTTTGCGAGAAAGATGAGCGGGCACGGCTCATTTGTTTATCTCCTGCAAGCAATAGTGCCACTTTTGGTACAGAAGCTTTTTTATTGGCATATTTTTTGACTTCCGCCCTCAGCTCTTCAAATGGCCTTGCAAGCCTGCCTGGTACAACCGGCGGATAGATTTGTTTTGCAGGAGCGAGAACCGATGAAATCAGATCTCCCGGTTTTGCGCCGTTTGAAAATGCTTCCCGGATATTTTTAATCAGGTTTTCTTCAGGAATTTCGTAATCATCCTCTGATTTCTTCAGTGAATCGGTGAATTCATCCCGGTAAAAAGATTCAGTAACCTCTTCATCCGCACCAGGGTATTTGTTCACACCGACAAGGGATTTTTTCTGAAAGCGTACGGCATTTATTTTTTCAGTAGCCGCATTTTCAATGGCTTGCTGCAACATGCGCCCCTTAACGGCTTCGACAATACCGCCCTGTTTTTCAATCATTTTGAAAAAATCCCATCCCTGGCGGCTAAGTGTATCTGTCAGTTGTTCGACATAATAGGATCCCGCTGCAGGATCGCACACTTTTGTCAGGTGCGATTCATGTTTCAGAATATGCTGTACATTTCTTGAAATCCTTAAGGAGAAATCGTTTGGAGTTCTGAAATGTGAATCAAAAGGTAGTGATGTAATGAGCTCTGCACCGCCGAGTACTGCGGCAAGTGTTTCTGTGGTGAGACGCAACATATTGTTGTATGCATCGAGAGCCGATTTATTCCAGGATGAAGTTACGGAATGAATCGGGAGCCTTGCATTTTCAGAAGCATCGGGGTAATAAGCCTTAACCACTTTTGGCCACAATGTTCTGAGTGCCCTCAGTTTTGCAATTCCGGGAAACAACTGCGAATCTGAAGAGACCGTTGCATAAAACGACGAAACAACCTTTTCAGCAGATATGCCGGAATTGACGGCCCTGCACAGAAATTCACTTCCAATGGCGAGTACAATTCCGATTTCCTGGACGATAGTGGCTCCGGCGGTTTGATAAAACAAACCGTTTGCATTCAGGTTTCTGATTTTGGAATAAGTTATCAGTTCTGCTATAATCCTGTTTAAAGTATTATCATCAACGGGTTCGCGGCCGTGCTTTGCAAACCATGTGAAAGGATCGTACGAAAAATAGGCAGAAGCTTCATCAGGATCTGTTTTATTTTGATTAAGGTAATTCAGGTACATAGCAAGATATACGGGAGTTGCGATTCCGGTATCAAAAACAGGTGTTAACTCTCCAGGTTCAACTCCTTCAAAAAGTAAATTGAAATCGTTCTGTGACTGAACCTGGGCACCTCTTAAGTCTCCACCTAACATACCTTCATCGGCATGAGCCTCGATAAAAATCCGGACTGCATCCGCACCTTTTTTCAAAGCGGACCGTATTTGCCTGTTAATATCATCAGGCTTATGATCAAAAATTTGTTCACAAATCAACCATCGGGGTTCAGCACTATTGCCTCTTGTAAAAGGCCTTTCGCCTGGCAGATATTTCGAATAAGGTAAATGGCCGATATCATCCTTAACGTAAAAAGGGTCCATTTCAAAGCCTTCCTCTGATTTCCAGGCCAGTCGTTTTTTATAATCCTCGAGATTCAATTCCTTCTTTATAACCGATTCCCATTCTTCTTTTGGCAGTTCATCAAATTCAGAAAAGAGATCCGAATCTTTTTCAATTTTATTCATTGGTGCCGGTATTGTATTGCATTCATCATTAAAAACAACTCTATATTAAAATAACAAAAATTAACTCCAAAGATTTCTTTCGTTTTGGGGATTTTATTTCTCTTTCTCTGTATTTTAGAAATCCTAATAAATACATTATTGTGAAATTATGATAAAGCACTCTTTTATTAAGAGAAAAGCGCTTTCAAATTTGTATATTTTACACACAAAAAAATTTAATAACCATCAGATATGTCTATTACAGAAACAATGATCCCACCATTAACATCGCTTACCGAAGATGAACAGATGTTAAAAGATGCTGCTGCGGAATTTGCCAATTCCATGATCAAGCCAAAAGTGGAAGAGATGGATGCAGAAGCAAAACTTGATCCCGACTTGATTCAGCAATTTTTTGAAATGGGTTTGATGGGGATTGAAGTACCCGAAAAATACAATGGCGGCGGCGGTACTTTTTTTATGAGCATTTTGGCAATTGAACAAATTTCAAAAGTTGATGCTTCTGCCGGTGTTTTTATGGACGTACAAAATACGCTTGTAAATAATGCCTTCTTGCGGTGGGGGTCAGAAGAAATAAAAGAACGTTTTTTGCCGGTGTTATCAAACGAAAAAGTCGGTGCCTATTGCCTATCCGAAGCCAGTTCCGGGAGTGATGCCTTTGCATTGAAGACCACTGCCAAAGAAGACGGTGACGCATTTGTACTGAATGGCACCAAACTTTGGATAACCAACGCCAATGAAGCGGATATTTTTCTTGTGTTTGCCAATATTAATCCTGATTCCGGTTATAAAGGGATAACTGCATTTATTGTTGAAAGAGGCATGGAAGGCTTTTCCATTTCAAAAAAAGAAAACAAGATGGGAATCCGTGCCAGTTCAACCTGCGAAATACTTTTTGAAGACGTCCGGGTTCCTAAAAAAAATATTCTCGGTGAAATCGGGAAGGGTTATAAAGTTGCCATTGAAACTCTCAATGAAGGGCGAATCGGTATTGGCGCACAGATGATCGGAATTGCCCAGGGTGCTTTCGATGCAGCCCTGGCGTATACACAAGAACGAAAACAGTTTGACAAGGCAATTTCGGAATTCCAGGGAGTACAATTTCAACTTGCAAAGGCGGCTACGCAAATTGAAACGGCCCGGTTGCTTGTCTACAACGCTGCCCGGCTGAAAGAAAACGGCCAAAACTTTTTAAAAGAAGCGGCAATGGCCAAATATCACAGTTCGGATGTTGCCGAACGTGTAAGCTCCCTGGCGATCGACCTTTTTGGCGGTTATGGCTACGTTAAAGAGTACCCGGTTGAAAAATATTACCGTGATTCCAAGATCGGCAAGATATATGAAGGCACTTCGAATATGCAGCTTCAGACCATTGCGAAGCTTTTGCTGAAGTAAGTTATACTTTTCCCCAGAGTAGCAGGTTAGTGGAAAGAAGTCAGCCTTAAATTTGCCTTCATACAATGCGGTATTTCCATTATTAATTTTTTATTAAAATTGACAATACTACTCTTAGGAAAAGAATTAGCAATTGTTTTGAAAAAAATTAGTTTTTCCGAAACTATATGCTAATTGTAATTGTTTCTCATTTGATTGAACACAAAAACTGACTGGATATATAAGCAGGCATTGATACTAACAAAAGCAGCATGATCACTATGAATTCAGATATCACTAATCAATTAAAAGATTTAGCTGAAAATGATGAGTCTTTTCAGAAATTAAAGCAACTTTTTCATTCTCTGATCAAGGAGTCTGAAAAGGCGAATCGAGATTTGAGGCTTCTCGAATCTGCAATCAGAAGTGATTATGATTCTATTCTAATTACGGAACTTGACCTTGAAAAGCCAGGTCCCAAGATAGTTTATGTAAATGACGGTTTTACCAAAATGACAGGTTACACCCGCGAAGAGGTGATTGGCAAAACACCCAGAATACTCCAGGGGCCAAAAACCGACAGGGCTGTGCTCGACAAGCTAAAAGAAAGACTTCAGGAAGGCCAGGCATTTTTTGGTCATACGGTTAATTACAGAAAAGATGGCACCGAATTTATTAATCAATGGGATATTCATCCCCTCACCAATGAAAAAGGTGAAATCACACATTGGGTATCCTACCAACATGATATCACAGAGAGAAAAAGATCAGAGAAAAAAATCCTGGATACGTCAGTCAAATTTGATGACTTAGTCGAAGAATCCAAGAAAACGCTTGTTGATGCCGATGAACAGGGAAATATCATCACATCCAATAAGGCATTCAGAGATCTTACTGGGTTTGAAGCAGATGAATTGAAATCCAATAAAATCTGGGAATTGCTGGATGATAAATATATTGATGCATTTAAGCACAGGTTTGAGAAATTCAAACCAAGTGATTTTGACAACCGGATCTATGAATTCCATATTCGAAACAAAAGAGGATTGCCTTTAGAGGTGAAAGCTGAGACTCGTCTTTTGAACAGCAACGGACACACGGTTATCCGTATTACATTCGAAAATAAATCACTCCAAAAACGAATTGCCAAAATTCTTCAGCAAAAAAATAACCGCTACGAAAAGGTTTTTAATAAAGCCGTTGATTACAACTATACGATAAAAAAAATAGATGATACCTACAGGTTTCACCATCTTTCAGAAAATTTCTCCCTGGTTACAGGACTGGATATCGGAGAGGCTGCCACCGTGCCTGTTTATAGTTTTGTACACGAAGGGGATCTTGTGAAATTTAAAAATCATTTGGATGTAGTTTTCAAAGGCAAGCCAAATACTGAGACTTTCAGGATTAAAACCAAAAAAGGTGAATTTATTGAAGTGATTGACTATGCGAAACCTGAATGGGACAGTGAGCACTCTGAAGTAATTGCCATAAGGGGTGCTACATCAAAAGAAATCTCATCGGAAAAAAAATCCTGATCTTTTTTGTATCTTTAAGACAGATAGTTCAAAGAATTTAAAAGAAAAACCTTTCCATGAATATTCAGGAAAAACAAGACAGGATCATTCGCGAATTTGAACTGCTTGAAAATTGGCCGGAGCGATATAAGTATCTCATAAAGCTTGGGCAAAAACTTGAAACTTTACCCGATAAGTTTAAAGTTGAAGAAAATCTTGTGAGAGGATGCCAGTCGCAAGTTTGGCTTGTAACCGATCTTGAGGATAATAAAATTATTTTCAAAGCCGACAGTGATGCAGCAATTACCAAAGGCCTTGTAGCTCTTATGGTCCGTTTTTATTCGGGAGAAGATCCGGATACCATTCTGGCAACAAGACCCGGGTTTATCAAAAAAATTGGGCTTCAGGAGCATTTATCTCCTACAAGATCAAACGGGCTTGCTGCCATGGTTAAACAGATGAAAATCTATGCCATGGCGTACAAGTCGAAATTACAGCAGGCCGGTTGATTCACAGACTTTAACAACAGGCGGAAAGGTTTGTAATATATTTCAAACAGGACAACATTCGAAGCCGCCCGCAATTAAATTTCCCTGCAATGATCTATCTTGATAATGCCGCCACAACGAAAATCAGCGATTCATCACTTAATACCTACAATCAGGTTGCAGAAAAATATTTTGGCAACTCTTTCAGCCTTCATGATCCCGGCTCGGAAGCATCTGCTGTTCTTGAAGCTTCCAGAAAAAATATTGCAGAAATAATTGGCGGAGATCCGACCGGGTTTTTTTTTACCGGATCAGGAAGTGAGGCTACATTTCTTGCCATTATTTCCCTCGTATTTGCCAATGATAAAAAGGGGAAGCATCTGATCACAACCAAAATTGAACATTCGTCGGTTACCAATACCTTTTTGTGGCTTGAGAACAGGGGATATGAGGTCACACGGTTGGGTACGGAAAGTAACGGACGAATTGACCCCGAAAAGCTGACAAACGCTATTCGCCCGGACACAATACTTGCATCCGTACAACATGTAAATTCAGAAATCGGCACTATCCAGGATTTGGCAGAAATCGGCAAAATTCTGAAAGAGAATGATGTCCTTTTTCACAGTGACTGTGTTCAGTCATTCGGCAAGATACCTGTCGATACCAGTTTTTTTGATGTTGACGCCCTCACTCTGTCCGCTCATAAAATAAACGGCCCAAAAGGGACCGGTGCTGCCTGGATTCGCCCGACTGTCGAATGGATGCCATTTCTGCCAAATGGCACACATGAAAAAGGTTTCAGGCCGGGAACGGTTGACGTGCCATCGATTGCCGCCTTTGCAGCGGCTGCATCCGATGCTGAAAAATCAAGGGGACAACAGTTTGATAAGTATATGCAGCAAAGAAATCATTTTACCGAAATGCTTCTTTCGCAAACAGACGGCTTGATTGAAATTCTGAATCCGGGCAATTATTCCATACCGAATATTATCGGAATCCGTACCTGCCAGATGGAAGGCCAGTATGCCATGCTTGAATGCAGCCAGAAAAACCTGGCCATTTCCACAGGGTCTGCATGCCAGGTAAATGAGCAAAAACCTTCTTCCATGATGCTCAATCTCGGTTATTCGGAGGAACTTGCCCGCCAGCTTATCCGTATTTCTCTTGGGAAATTTACTTCCGAGCATGAATTAACGGAGGCAGCCCGGATTCTTGGCTCTGTTATAAAAAAGCAAAGCCGGCTTGTAAAAAGCTGACCTCAATCAAAATCACTTTATGATGCCCGCTTATCAAAAAAACAAAACCCCCAGGCTTTCGTTAAGCAAGAAAAGAGGGTAAATGACAGATCTTTTTTTTACATTTTAAGCAGTTATCTTTAATAAAACATTTTCGAAATAAAATAATTCTGACATGAGTAAAACATTACAAACCGGCTTGCTGGTTGCATTTGTGGTAATTGCCGTAGCAGCTATATCCTATACATTAAGCAATGGCGGCAACAACCAGGCCGAGGCCCAAAATACAGAACCTCAAAAGGTAAAAATTCTGAAATACAGCGACTACCAGTGTCCCGCCTGTAAAACTTACGTTCAGCCTGTTGAGCAGTTAAAACAGGAATTCGGTTCACTTGTAGAAGTTGAATACAAACATTTCCCCTTACAAAGCCATCAATATGCAAGGCTGGCAGCACATGCCGTTGAGGCTGCCCGTAACCAGGGAGCTTTCGAAGAAATGCATGATATGGTTTTTGCCAACCAGGAAGTTTGGTCAGACGGTGGTGCTGAAGAATATTTCATCACTTACGCCGAAGAACTCGGGCTCGATATTGAGCAATTCAAGGCAGATCTTGAATCCGAAGAATTACATGCCAGGGTTGAACAAAATAAACAGGAAGGAATTCGCAGGCAGGTAAATGCAACTCCAACTTTCTTTATCAACGGTGTGAAAATTCGTCAAAACCCGCAAAATTATGAGCAGCTCAAGGCTATGGTTGAAATGTTCATGTATCGCGGCAATGTTCCCGGATGATATACGAGTTTATAAAAAAATCCCCGCAATTTGACGATTCCGTTTTTGTGGCTCCAAGTTCCGATATCATCGGCGATGTAGAACTCGGAGCCGAAAGTTCCGTTTGGTTTAACACAACGATACGGGGGGATGTAAACAAAATCAGAATTGGCAGCCGGACCAATATCCAGGATAACTGCTGTATTCATGTGATGAACCGGACGGGCCCCACCATTATAGGTGACGAAGTTACTGTGGGACACAATGCCATGATACACGGATGCACTATCCACGAACGTGTGCTTATTGGAATTCATGCTACCGTACTCGATAAGGTAATCATTCCACCCGATGTAATCATTGCGGCAGGAAGCCTTGTGCCGCCCGGTAAAGAGCTTGAATCCGGCTGGCTCTATATGGGATCACCTGTAAAAAAAGTGAGGGAATTAACCGGTGATGAAATAGACTCAATTGTTGAACATGCAGAAAATTATGTAAAATATTCAAGAGCATACAAACAGCTCGACAAATATGAGCGAAATCCTTTTTACAATCAAGATGAGTAATGCCGGCTGAACAGCAAAATAAACTCCGTTTTGAACTTTGAATGGAATCTATATTCACATACCGTTTTGCAGGCAGGCGTGCAGTTATTGTGACTTTTATTTTCTTACCCGCCGCGAACTCAAGCCCTTGTTCCTGAAAGGGCTGCTAAGTGAAATATATCAACACGCTGAAACCGGTTCCGAAACGGCTGTTGAAACACTATATATCGGTGGCGGAACACCTTCACTCCTCTCTGCAAGCGATATTGAACAAATTCTCAAAGCTCTTGAGGCCTCATTTAAAATGAACCTCAAAGAGTTTACATTCGAATGTAATCCCGATGATATAAACAAGAAATATTTGAAAGATCTGAGATCGTTGGGAGTAAACAGGATCAGCATCGGAATTCAGTCTTTTGATTCACGCATTCTCACCTTTATGAACAGGGCTCATTCCCGTGAACATGCCATTAAGGCCCTGGACCTGATACAAAATACCGGCTTCCGTTCTTTTACAGCCGATCTTATATTTGGCAACCCGGGACAAACCGTCGAAATGCTTGAAAATGATCTGAATACACTTATTGGTTTTAATCCGCCCCATATCTCCGCCTATTCACTTACCATCGAACCCCGTACGCGCCTTGGAAAAATGGCAGAATTGGGACGCCTCGAAATTCCGGATGAATCCGAAGTAACCGGGCATTTTGAAACGGTTCAGCAGCACCTCGGTGCTGCCGGTTACGGGCAATACGAAGTGAGTAACTATTCAAAATCCGGGCAGGTGGCCTTGCACAACAGTAATTACTGGAATCATCAAAATTATTTCGGCTTTGGCCCATCCGCACATTCATTCATGTGGACAGACAACCATAAGGCAAAGCGCTGGAATAACCAAAGCGACTTAAAAGCATATCTTGACAATCCTCCTGAAACCGAATACCTGGATCTGCATCAGCTTGCAGAAGAAAGAATCATGCTCGGCCTGCGAACAAGTTCGGGAATAACCAAACAGGAACTGGGCGAGAGATATGGCTATCGTTTTTCCGGACGGCAACTGGATTGGATCCGCAGGCAGCAGGAGCATGAAAATGTGGAATGGGATCAGACCCGTTTGAACCTTACCCCCACCGGGTTAAGAATTGCCGATTATCTTGTTGTGGAACTGCTCAGCCGGCATTAAGTTTGTACGAAATGCAGGTTCATTCAAAACAATCCGACTTAATCTGATCCGGCCATGTACTATTCTCCATATCTCAATCAATTTGAAAAGGCTCTGAAAGAACTTGACCGCTGGAGGAAATCTTACGACGGTGACTATTCCGTTAAGCCTGAAGATAATTTAGAGGCCGTACTCTTAGAACTTACTACAAGACTGAAGGGGAATTATCCATTCCATCATCCGCGATATGCCGGGCAGATGCTGAAGCCTCCTCACCCGGTGGCATGGCTCGCGTATAGCCTGGCTATGACCATCAATCCGAATAACCATGCCCTGGATGGCGGCCCTCCCACTTCTGAAATGGAGAAAGAGGTGATGCAAATCCTGGCAAACATGGTTGGTTATGATGATCATTTTCTCGGCCATCTGACAACAGGCGGCACAATTGCCAATCTTGAAGCCCTGTTTATTGCCAGGGAAATACATCCCGAAAAGGCAATTGCTTCAAGTGCCAACGCGCACTACACGCATGCCAGGATGTGCCACGTTTTGGGTGTCAGACATCTCACGGTTCCGACAAATCCCGAGGGCATGCCGGACCCGGAATTTATTGCGGATCATGTTGATGAAATCGGAACCCTGGTCGTTACCACCGGAACCACCGGCCTTGGGATTGTTGAACCACTCCATACTTTGCTTCAAATCACTGAAAATTCCGGTATCCGGATTCATCTTGATGCAGCTTATGGGGGATTTTTCAAGATTTTGCAGGGCAGCGGACTGATTGCAGATGAACCCTGGAAATACATGAGCCTTGCCGACAGCATTGTTATCGATCCGCACAAGCACGGCTTGCAGCCATATGGCTGTGGTTCCGTGTTATTCAAAGACCCTGCAGCCGGGAGGTTTTATAAACATGATTCGCCCTATACCTATTTTACATCCGATGATCTCCATCTGGGTGAAATCAGCCTGGAGTGTTCAAGAGCCGGTGCATCAGCCGCAGCTCTCTGGGCAACATTCAAACTTTTACCGCCGGACAGATCCTCCGGCCTCGGCACAATTCTATCCTCATGCCGAAAAGCTGCCGTTCTTTTCTCGGAAGCAATAGATAAGAGCAACAAATTCCGTATGTACAACAAACCGGATCTTGATATTTGTGCCTATTTTCCTAATCCGAAAGAAAACAGCTTGTCACAAATAACGGCATTAAGCAAATCAATTTTTGAAAAGGGAATGCAGCTTAAAGAATCGGGTTTTTACCTGAGTTTATATAAAGTACCCTCCGAAACTTTCTGTTCCAAATATCCTGACTATACCGGCGATGAAAAAGAAGTCACCATACTGAGAAGTGTTTTGATGAAGCCTGAACATGAGGATTTTATTCCGGAATTAACCAAAATGCTCGAAGAAAGTTTTTGTGAATCAATCTAAACCGGGATGAAACCCATTACAAATCGTGTATCGGGTAACCATAGCGAACACGGCGGAGTCACGGCGTGCACGGCAGTAAAATTTCCCACCTATGGCTGGTACAAAATTTACCGCGTAATAATCCATAAATCAAAAGTTCAGATTCCTGATATCGGTAATAATGGGATAGTGATCCGATGATTTTAACAGTTCTTCTTTTGTGAGAATATCTTCAAGTTTTATAATCATACTTTTTGTATCAAGAGACTGATCTACCAAAACATAATCCAGTTTTCCGGGGGCAAACGGGCCGGATTTGAGTGATCTCCAGGTATAGGCGGCGCGATCGGAATGCTGAAGCATATACTCTTCCCGAAGGATAGGTTCTTTTACCTGCTTTAAAGCCTTAAGTGGTGTAAGTGAGCCGACCAGGTTAAAATCACCGCTGATCACAACGGGATAGTCCTTATCATCCAAAACAGACCTGATCTTTGCCGAAAGCAGGTTTGCCTCAAGAATTCTCATCGAATCTTCCCAAGACCCGCCATGTCCACAGCAGGTAAGTCCCAAGAGAACAAAAAGTATTTCTCTATCTCCAACCTTGATTAAAGTGCCCGAGCTGGTCAGACCTTGTTTTTTGTTTTCTTCCACCCACTGTGTTCCAACCGGATGTTGGCGAAGCAGGCTGCTTATGTTTTCCGAGGGATATTCTATTGATGAAAGTGCGGACAGATAGTTCTGTTCAAATTTGGAAGCCATTATTATTTTTCGATGGCCGTTTCTGCTAATTGAAACACTCCAGTCTTCCGGAATGATGACTCCTTTTAAATCCTCCACTTCCATACCTTGATATACTTCTTCAAGTAAAAGTATATCCGGTTTTACAAAATCTATTACTTTTGCCGCTACTTTCAAATTTCTGAAATTCTCATCCATAACATTCCAGGTCATCACGCGTATATCGCTTGGGTTTCTTGAAAGTTCTTGTGAATACGGCTGATAGAAATGATTTTTCAACTTATAGCTGACGTATTTCCCGGTTAAAAGAGAATCTTTTCTAAGTTCGGAGATACGAACGTCAATTTCATTATTTTTAAAAATCGAACCGCAACTGTTTTTTTCAAGCCGGAATTCAAATTTGTCGGAATGATGAGTTGGCAATACAATGAGGCCCAATTCGTAAGTGTTCATTACACAACTTTCGGAACCGGATCTGTACCCACTGCCAGCACCAAATCCTGTATTTATAAAGGTCCTGGTTACAAGATTGTCCTGCCGTGAAAAAATCAATTCAAGAGAATCCTTTTCGGATACAAGGCTGAGATGTATACTGCCGTTAAAAGATTGAATACTGACGGAATCAGCAACTTCAAGATAGCCGTAAAGATACTCTTCATCATCAGTTAATTTGAACTCTCTGACAAAAGTATCTGATTTGATAAAAGATTTTTGATCCAGCCAGTCGGAAAATTCTCCATCTATTGAAATAGAATTACATCCCTGGCCGGAAAGTATCAGTAGGAAAAATATGATTCCAGTCGAGTTAAAAAAAAGTCTTCCCGCCATCAATACGATATCCGGATTTGGGTCTAATTAGAAAATGTTTGTAGTATCTGTTAGATGATATTGGCCCAAATAAGAATTCTATATGATCATTTATCAAACAAAAAGTTTGTAAGCAGTATAATGTATAGAATTCTGTGCGTGATTGAAATTGATTTTTCAAAATAATTGAAATTATGAATATACCCCAAGACCGGCTCATTCTATTTGTTCCGGAAGGAGGTACATCTCTTTTGCCAGACGTTTCATGTCATTGCTGTCAAAAATGATTTCAATATTAGACGGGATTGTTGCATGTTGTGCGTCAAATACTGATGCAACCGGTTCCTGTCCCCCAATGATATTAAGCGCTCCGGCAAGAACCGGTTCCGAGGGGTTACCCAGGGCGGGCAGATTATCCAAAAAATCTAATTCATTGATTCTTGTATCGGGTATAAACCCCTCGGGAAAATCTTCATCGTTTGAATTTACTATTTTCAGAATAATGGGTTGAATGGCAATTCTGTGATCGGGATTTGCATTGTTCTTATCTGTAAAAGGAGGCTGGGAGTCAACCAGTGTAAGCGAGCCCTCGTCTTTACCAACGGTTTGCCTGCCTACCAGTATAACTTCCATAAACGGTTTCAGGCTGTTAATCAGCACTTCGCTCGCCGAAGCCGTACCGAAACCGGTTAGGATAAATACCCTGTCCATCGACAGTTTATTCATGGCAATATCACCGTCGCGATCGCCCTGTTCGTTAAAAACCGGCATGCGGTCAAGAAAAGATTCTGACCTGTTTTGGTCTGACCGTTTCGAATTAAAAGCCAGTTCGGAAAACTCCCTGGAACTGCCAAGGCCGGAGATAAGGCTTGCCAGTACATTGCTTGTAACCAGGGCGCCGCCGCCATTGTAACGCAGATCAACGATCAGCTCATCAATATTTTGGGCTTGAAAATTACCAAATACATCATTCAGGTTTCGATGTGAATTGGTACGAAACGCGTTGTAAACCAAATAACCTGCTTTAGAATTATTAACTTCAAGTATAGTGGATAGAAATATCGGGTTTTCTTCAAGAGTAACAGACTGAACCTCAACCGTTTCATCTGTTTCGGTAACTGTACCGTCTTCATAATCGGCAAGAGTCAGAACATAATTATCCGAATCCAGGACTTCGCGAAAATTATTCACTGTGAGGCGGGTTCCGTTAACCGAGGTAAAAACATCACCTCTTATAAGCCCTGCATTGTCGGCCGGAGAATCCGGTAAGACGAACTGCACATATCCAAAAACATTTTCGGAGTTATTTATTTGTACCAAGCCAAAATTAAAACCGAAATCCCTGGATATGCCTTGCTGCGCTTGCATGAACTCCTCGAAATCTTCAATAAAGAAAGAAAAATCATCTTCGGCAGAGAACTGTAAATTGTTAAAAAGATCTCTGGGTGTCTCGAAGCTCATCAAAAAATCCTGAAATGCTTGCTCACTTTCAAAAAAAACTCCATCATCAGCCAATTCAGGCACATCTTCCTGCCAGAAATACCAGAAGTTCATGGCATCCCAGATAAATTGCCTTTCTGCCGAAGCTTCTTCAACATTATCAGCGAGGCCTGTGGAATTGTTGTCACCACAGCTATAAATAAAGAATATGGGCAGAATAATTAAAAGATAACGGGTAATATACTTCATGGGGTGAGATATTATTGGCATGTTTGAAAACGTTGATGAAACAAAAAGACAAGCCTGATAATAACAATATCAAGCTACAAAAATAAACTTATGAAACTCTTCATTATTATACATTTCTTAATGACGTTTGCAGTAACCGGCTGTGCCAACTCCGGAAAATCTGTATCTGATGAAGCTCCAAAGGTATTAAAAGCAGAATATAAAGATTGGAATGATAAGCCAATATCAGACTCTGATGTACGCGAAACAGGTACAGACCTGACAATTCAGGTAAAAAACTGGCCACAAAATGCCGAACCGAAATACATAATTTATGACGGGCGCAAATCTTTTCCGGCTTCAGTTACCGACAGCACTGAAGATGTAATCACCATTAATGCCCGGATTATAATCCGGTCATCTGTGTTGTCCGAAACTTCTGAAAAAAGCTCATTATCTGATTATCTTGTTTACACCAACAAGAATGGAGATGAAAATTACGTTGAAATCGACAAGTGGCAGAGAAAAGATAAATGAAATGAATTTGTCATATTTGGAAATTATTGGGAAGCTGATATCAAATTTAGGGCAGATTTTTTAAATTATACCTGTTCAAAAAAAAGTAAGAACTATCTGTCTTGTTTGATTTCAAATTGTATAAACATATTTAACTAAGTAGAGTAACCTATGAATTTTAGTACAACTTCTATCAAATATTTAGGAAGCATTATATTGGCTGTGGCCATTTTGCTTTCAACGCATCTCGGCGAGTTTTGGCCTTTCAGTATCTACCCGATGTTTTCGAAAGCGGGGAAAGTCTGGGAACGGTCATTGGTAAGAGATGTAACAAATACCCCCGAACACCTTATCTGGCAGACATTTCAAAACAGGGATCAACTTCCGGGAATTTCATTTGCTATGGATGAAATCAGCATTAACCAAAACGATGTTTCCAATTACCTTCAGAAAGCCGGGAATTGGGATGAAAGAAAAATCAGGGGGATGAGACATCTGTTCAGATCAGAGTTACAGGAGGATGATTTACTGCTGTATAAAGTGAATGGCCATTTTACGGAAAACAGGGATTCTGTGATTATCACATATACACCTTTTATGCTTATGAAATCGGATACCACCCTGTTCAATCCTAACCTTGACATCGAGCAATGAAAATTATTGAAAGACTGAAAAAAGACCTGTTTCGTCCCGATGAAAAAGAAACAACCGGCCTGGTTGTTTTTTACAGATTATTTGAAATTTTTGTAGTCTATTCTGTACTCGAATATATATGGAAGTGGGGTTTTTATATTCCGAACCTGGGAGAGGTGCTTTTACCTCTCGGAATAGCGAACTACATCGATATATCTTTCATGTTCAATTCTGTAATGGCACTTGGCAATGCCGCTTTAATAAGCCTGCTCTTGATATTGGGCTTTTTCAGGACAAATAAGTATGCCTATATCATTGCAATCATCCTTTTCCACTTCCAGTACGCCGCCCGGTTTTCGCAGGGTGAAATTTCACACGGATCCAACATGATCGGGACAGCCCTGTTCACAATAGCCATTGCCCATGTACTATTCAACGGGGCTGAACAGCGCCGTAAATTTTCGTTTGGTACACTTATATTTTTTATCGGGCTTGGTTACTTCACGGCTGCCATGAGCAAAATGATCGGCACGGGTCCTTTTTGGATGGATGGAAGCCATCTTTGGCTCTGGATAGGTGAACGAAGTACAGACGTTTTATCACAAACCGGAAGTTTTGAGTATAACATACTGCAGGAGTATATTTTGCAGTACCACTGGCTGGCGACCGTGATACTGGCATTCGGATTCTTTTCCGAGTTGTTCGGATTTTTATTCTGGTTCCGTAAAACAAGGCCTTTCGCAGCAATTTATTTAATTGCTATGCACTTCGGCATACTGATAACAATGAATATCAACTTTCCGAAGTATGTATATGTGATGATTCTTCTGGGATTTGACTGGCATGTAGTTATCGATTATTTCATTGATAAATACAAGGAAACAGCGCCGGTACGGATTCTCAAAAAGAATTTTAGTCCTGAAACGGGTTTTTAGCCCAGGGCTCTGGGTATGCGGGATAAAACATCCGAAACCCTGGGATAAATCTACCGGGCTATAATATCTGTCTATTACCTCGCACACCAACTTAATATCCTGTTTGCCGAACTACTGACTGTCATACTACTTTACTGCTTCATTGCCAACTGCCTACTGTCTACTGATCATTTAGTGGATATTTCCCATCAGCTTGCGGATCGGTTTACTGAAAATCAGCAGGAGCAGCCCTCCACCCACGGTTGTCATTACAATCAGCCAGAACAGATCAGGTAAAAGTTCAGGATTGGCAGAAATGGCTTCCTGGTCAAACTGCCCTGCCACGCGGCCGGCAATCAGGTTACCGAAAGCGATGGACATAAACCAGACACCCATCATCTGACCAACCAGTTTTTTGGGAGCCAGTTTGGTTACCGCGCTCAGACCCACGGGGCTCAGGCAAAGTTCTCCTGTAGTGTGAAGCAGGTAAGTCATAATCAGCCACGTGGGAAGAACCTGGTTCCCGCCTACTACATAAAACGAGGCAAACATCATCACCAGGAAGCCGAGTCCCAGGAATATCAGTCCAAGCGCAAATTTCACCGGGGTTGAGGGTTCCAGGTTCTTTTTGGCAAGTGCCACCCACAGCCAGCCAAATACGGGAGCAAGGGTAATGATAAAAACAGGATTTACAGATTGCAGCCAGCTTGCGGGCATCAGCCATCCGAAAATATTACGGTCTGTATACCGCTCAGCGAACAGATTGAGTGAAGATCCCGCCTGTTCAAAACCGGACCAAAAGATGGCGGAAAAAATAAAAAGCGCGGCAATTACCCCAATCTTTTTCTTCTGATCGCTATTCAGGTCTTCTGCGATATAAACATAGACAAAATAGGCAATGACCAGCAAAAAGATGGTTATTCCCGATGCATCGGCAATGGCAATCGGGTTAATCGTAACCAAACCTGCCATCGTAGCAATGACGAACGCAGTAAAAAGGATTCCTGTAATCCAAAGCCCATTCCGAATACGTTTAAATTGTTTTTGTTGGGTAAGTTCGTCAGAAATTTTTTCAGGCTCCCTGCCGATATTTCCAAGGTATTTTTCCGTAAGTTTATACTGGATCAAACCAATCACCATTCCAAAACCGGCGGCTGCAAAACCGTAATGCCAGTTAATGCCCTCACCGAGGAAACCTGTGACGAGCGGAGCAATAAAAGCGCCGATATTGATACCCATATAAAATATTGAGAAGCCTGCATCACGCCTTGCCTGTTCGTCATCACCATATAAACCACCTACGATACTGCTGATATTGGGTTTGAGAAGGCCGGTTCCGATAACGATTAAAATCAATCCGAGGTAAAAAGTCTCATTACCGGGAATAGCCATACTGAAATGGCCGAGTGCAATGATGATTCCGCCGTACCAAATGGCTTTCTGCAAGCCTAAAAATTTATCGGCAAGCCAGCCGCCCGGCAGAGCCAGCAGGTAAACAAACATAGTGTAAAGGCCGTAAATCGCTGTTGCCGTCTTGTCATCCAGCCCCATGCCTCCCCTGTTGATGGCATCAACCATAAAAAGAACGAGGATGGCACGCATCCCATAGTAGCTGAATCGCTCCCACATTTCCGTAAAGAAAAGCGTGGCAAGGCCTCGCGGATGGCCGAAAAAAGAGTGCTTGTACTGATCGGTGTTCGTCGGGTTACTCGGTGCCGCCATAGAAATTGAATTGGTTTATTCCTGAAATCTTGATGATAATAACCAATGGATGAATGGTGTGCAACCGAATTTTAATACCAAATTTTTAAAATAAGTTAAAGCGTGATTTCAGCCCCACCTCTTTCAGACGATTTCATAATTGCATTCACAATACGAATATCCCTTAGGCCGTCTTCCCCGGGAACAATCGGATCATTTTTCTCTTTTACAGCCAGCGCATCATTGTCCATCTGGCGCGCCTGTTGGTGATTGGGATCGGGAGGAAGCTTCTTGCCGTCACTGGTTTCACCCTGAACCCCGCTGTAGCTCTGAAACGGCCGTAAACGGTACCAGCCATCTTCGCAAGTTATATCCAGGTAGTTTGTTGATTTCCCAAATGCGGTTTCACCTTTAGCAGTTACACCTTCCGGAAAGATCAATTCGAACTCGGTAAATTCATCTACCTCCGAATACATCTCTTTCCGTTCGGACCACTGCCGTCCCTTCACGGCAACGGGCTCCATTCCGGTGGCATACCGGGCTGCATTAATAGGATAGACACCCATATCGTACAGTGCCCCGCCGCCAAGATCGGCAATCCGACGCCAGTTTTCGGGATCACGGTGTGCCCCGTTGTATCCGGCGCCGGTTTCAACCCGCCGGACGGTTCCGTAAGCCTCTTCCCGTCCGTACCGGATGATGGTTTGAGTATTGGGTTCATGCTGCATCCGGTAGCCTATTGTCAATTGAACCTTGTTTTTTCTGGCAGCGCTGATGATGGCCTCACACTCCTGCACATTCATAGCCATAGGCTTCTCACACCAGACATGCTTGCCTGCTTCAGCGGCTGTCATTGCGTAGACGGCATGTAAACCCGGAGGCACTACAATATAGACCACATCAATATCATCGTTATCGGCAATCTGGTACATGTTTTTGTAATTGTAAACATTACTGTCAGGAATCCCATACTTTTCCTGCCACTCGGGGATTTTGGATGGGGTTCCGGTTACAATTCCCTTCAGTTCACAGTGCCCGGTCTGCTGAAGCCCGGGTGCCAGTAATCCACTGCTATATCTGCCAAGGCCGACAAGAGCCACACCCAGTTTTTCTTTTTGTTTCGGAAGGATGACATTCGGAAATGCAATAGCAGAAAATGCAAAAGCCGATGCAGATTTTTTCAAAAAGCTTTTTCTTGATATTTGTAGTGACATGATATCGTCAATGATTTGGTAAATAATAATTCCGCTTATGAAATATGCTAATAAAATAAATGGAATTAAAAAAAATATGATCGCCAGGCTTCGACTAATTATACTTTTTAGACAGCCTCTAAAAGGAGATCATTACAAAATCAGCCCTGAAAAGGCGTAAGCTCAAAACAATCAATATTTTATTTTAAATTTTACCTCTTATATTATCCATTGATTTGTAAAGATCTGTGAGTTAAACTCAGCCTGTATCTGAAAAACACAACAAATGACAAGCAGCGACCCACGTATTCAAAAGCTATTTGAAAAGCTTGATGTTCTTCAAGACAGACAGCAGCAATTCTCAACTGAGATCGAGCAGATTCGGGAAGAAATTAAACTTTTGCAGGAAAATGATAAGGATGCTTCGATTCAGACTGCACAGGCTGAAAAGGTAGGCACAGAAGAAAAGCCGGAAATGCAAACCGAATCCGTTTCTTTGGCAGATAATCAGGAGGCTGATGCAATCAGCATTGGCAGCCGCTTTAGCCGGTTTTTTGACAGCCGTGACATCGAAAAGTTTATAGGTGAAAATCTTATCAACAAAGTGGGGATTCTGATCACCATCATTGGAGTGGCCATCGGCGCCAGGTATGCCATAGACCATAAACTGATCAGCCCCGAAATGAGGGTTCTATTGGGGTATTTAACAGGTTTCGCTCTTCTCTTTTTCTCCTACCGGCTGAGAAATAACCTGCGTAATTTCAGTGCGGTTCTGTTCAGCGGAGCTATGGCGGTTTTTTACATCATCACTTTTGCGGCCTTTAGTTTTTATGAACTGATTGCATCTTTGCCGGCTTTTTTGCTTATGGCTTTTATAACATTAGTTACCGTGGGTGCCTCACTTTATTATAACCGGCAAGTCGTAGCACATATTGGCCTTGTCGGTGCCTATGCCGTTCCTTTCCTTGTGGGTGGTGAGGGATCGGTAAGCAATCTTTTTCTCTATATGATTTTTATAAACATCGGCGTGCTGTCGGTAGCAGTTTACAAATACTGGAAACCCCTGACCTTTTCAGCATTCACGTTCACCTGGCTCATTTTTGGTGTTTGGTATTCCATGGAATATTCTGTCGCAGAACATTTCACTCCGGCTCTGGTCTATTCTTTTCTCTTTTTCCTGGTTCTCTACATGGTTGCTTTGGCATATAAACTGATCCGTGAACAGACATTCAAAAAAACGGATGTATGGCTGATCATCGCCAACTCTTTTATCTTTTATGCATTTGGTTTTTCCATCCTTACCGGCTACCAGGAAGGCGAAAGCTGGCTTGGTTTATTCACAGCTTTCAATGCCGTGTTACATTTTTCAGCAGCGGCCCTTATTTACAGATCAGGCCTGCCCGATAAAAATTTATTCTATCTCGTCACCGGCCTTGGATTAACATTTCTGACAATAACCATTCCCATTGAACTCGAAGGCAACTGGATTACCCTGCTATGGGCAGCCGAAGCCGCTCTTTTGTTTTGGATCGGCAGGTCGCAAACAGTTGGATTTTACGAGAAAATGTCACACCCGATTCTTG
>CAYPZI010000041.1:0-22266 GCA_964415185.1 uncultured Balneolaceae bacterium
TGCGATTGTGCCAAACCGTTGGGATTGTGCCAAACTTGGCGCGGCGTCCCCACACTGGCGCGAGCTCCGCTCGTGCGCCCAGTGTGTTTTTGGGTAAAAAATTTGAATAATAAAAATCATAAAAAATGACCTATAAACCTCAAATTCAAATTACAATCGATGACAGGGAAAGAAACCCTGTTATACTGAAATCTTTGAGAGAGGCTGAAAATACAAACGTAAAAATTGAACGCCTTAAAACCGGTGATTATCTATTGAATAATTTAGTAGTCGAGCGAAAAACATTTACCGACTTCGTACAATCAATTAAAGATGGCAGGCTATTTAAACAATCAATTCATTTGTTATCAATGGATTTCCATTCGATGATCATAATTGAAGGAACATCTCGTGATGTATATAGAACAAAAATGAAGAGGGAAGCTATCCAGGGAGCTCTGATAACACTTGAGCTTATTTTTAAGATTCCTGTTTTGAAATCTGTTTCGCCAGAAGAGACGGCAAAAATTATGCTTTATGCAGCAAATCAAGTATATAGACACGAAAGGCAGTTCAGATTAAATTATAAACACAAAAAGATTCGAAAATACAATAGAAAGCATAATAAACAAATACAGATTTTGCTGGGAATTCCATTGATTGGACCGGTTAAAGCAGAGAAGCTTTTGAAAGAATTTGGTTCAGTGAGTAAAATTTTTAAAGCATTTCCGGATCAGCTCGAAAAAGTAGAGGGTATTGGCAGAATTCAGGCAAAGCAGATTTATAAGATTGTGAATGAAAGGGTGATGTAGGCTGGATTTAGATATTCATGGCAATCGCAATGGTACGAGCGGACGCTCGCACCATTGCGTTTTGGATTGCGGCATACCATTACGATTGTGCCACATCGGACGCTCGCATCATTGCGATTGTGCCAAACCGTTGGGATTGTGCCAAACTTGGCGCGGCGCTGGCGCGGCGTCCCCACACTGGCGCGAGCGTCCGCTCGTGCGCCAGTGTGGATTAATAAGAATTAATGGAACTTCTAACCTGATTCGCCGTATTTATAAGTGAGTTTAAAGTACAGACGCAAAAACAGAGATCATGGAACGAAGAGAATATACAACATATTGGAAAGGTGCCTGGGTGATGACGCTTCCGTTTCTTTTTCTGCTTCTTTATCTTTTTTTGTAGAATGAAATATCTTCCCCTCACATTCTGTTCCAGACAAAATCGGGTATCAGTTTAAATACCCAGGCAGCCAGGCGCCATCGTTTTGTGATGTAAGCTACATTCCTCTTTTTGTCGATTGCTTTTATAATTTGTCTACAGGCTTTTTCGGTCGGTGCCATCCAGAACAGGTCATTGTTGCCCTCGGTCATTTCGCTTTCAACAAAACCGGGACGGATATCGGTGATGGTAATATCGGCAGAGGAATGGTTTGCAACCTGGCGGTATCCCTGCATGTAAATAGAGATGAATGATTTGGAGGCATTGTACACCGCTGATTTGCCATACCCGAAAAGAGAAGCTACCGATGAAATTCCCGCGATCTGCCCGTGCCCCTTTTGTTTAAAATATTCAAAAGCTTCTTTAAAAAGCTGTACAAAACCCGAAACATTTGTATTGATTACTTTTTGTTCAACACTCAGCTGGTTGGAAGCGTTGAAATTGGAAATGCCCGCATTCAGGATAACAAGATCCATCCCGCCCATTTTTTTAATAAGTGTATGAAGAGCCTGCCTGGATTCATTATGCCTGGTCACATCCATCCTTTCATAAAAAACCAAATCTCCAAGTTCTTGTTTTAGTGATTTCAGCCTCTTTTCCCTTCTGCCGGTAATCCCGGTTATATAACCTTTTTTGACACATTCTCTTGCAAGTCCTTCGCCGATTCCCGACGTGGCACCGACAATCAAAACCTTTTTTATAGATTCTGAGGACATACAGCCTGATTTTTAATTTAAAATATTATCCGGCATAGAATTTTTTTGAGCACAAAATGACTTTTGGCTGAGAACAGAAATAAAAACGGGTATGTAAATATTTTATGACCTGTCAGCGGCGAACACTAATCCGGGATATTTGTACTTTGCATATTCATATGCGCCAAATAATACAGAGCAATAAACAAGATCACCGGCAATGGTATTGTGAAAGAACGGAATTGCTGCGGTGTAGGTGGCTATTAATCCGCTTACATTTAACGGGTACATCCCGCTGGCCAGCCAGACCCCCAAATTGGATATAATAAAAAAGATGACTGAAGCCGAAAGGGCGCTTCCCACTACTCTTGGGATTGTGACCTTTTTTAATGTTTTCATTCCGACCAGGGCAATCAAAATAATAGACCCGTAAATCCAGATCATTCCGGTGTTGAAAAGCGTAAATCCTCCGTAAATAGATGAATAAAAAAGATTATTGAGTATTAAGTCACTTATCCACATTGCTGCCACAGGTATTATAAAAGCCCATTTCTTATCCGTAAAGTAGGCGGAACCGAACAGTGCAATAGCACCGAGTGGCGTGAAGTTGTACGGATGTGGTAAAACCCTTGAAAGTACAGCAAGAAGTATAAATCCGGTAATTATTGCAAAATTCTTTTTATTCATATCACTCGTTTTGAATCACACATTTATATAGTTGGATGTTCTTCGAAGCGTAATGTAAGGTTGATTCAAATTGATTACAAAATCCAAAAATAAAAAAAGCCGGACAGTTTTAAAACGGCCCGGCTTTAAACAATTCTAAGACCCTTATGAAGGTTTGTGTGTTAACTCAAGATTGAGGTTGATGGATACTTCATCACCAACTACCATGGTTGCTGCCCAGTCTCCAACTCCGACACCAAATTCGGTTCTGTTGAGGCTGGTTTCAGATGTAATACCGGCTACCTGGGTGTTTTCCTGCATCGGATGATCCATAACTCCGAGTAGTGTAAAAGGTAGTTCAAAATCCTTGGTCGTGTCTTTGATAGTGATTTTTCCTTCGGCAACAAAAGAATTATCTCCAGTTTTCCTAATATTTTCACTTTCAAAAGTGATATGCGGCCAGTTTTCGGCGTTGAAGAAATCTTCCGACTGAAGATGATTGTCTCTTCTTTCATTTTTTGTATTGACGCTGCTTACATCAATCTGTACATCAATACTGCTGTTCGCCAAATCATTCGGGTCAAACAGAATGTTTGCATCATAGCTATTAAAGCTTCCGTTCACGGGTGTAAAGAAATGAGTAATGGAGAAAGTGATGTCGCTGTGTGCAGAGTCAATCTGCCAGGCTTTTGACATTTGATCTGCTTCACCGGGAGTAAATGCTGAAGTAAATGCGACGAAGCCTGCTATGAGGGTTGTCAGTACAAGTTTATTGAAGGTTTTCATAATTAATAATTGATTATTTGTTAACAATTTTGGTTGAGATTAACGGAAGTATAAGTTTGTTTGGCGTTCAAAAGTTTCCGCATTTGTTAAATTAATTCTAACAAATGCATAAACTTTTCAAAAAGCAACCGGATTACATTTCGAAGAAATCTCAGCAGAGTGAAAATAACGAAATATTTAAAGACGTCTGATTTTGTAAATTTAAATTATTGTAAATATTTAAATTGATGCGTAAAAAATCGCCATTCTTTTTTGGCATCATTGCCGGCATAATCCACCCCGATTCTTGTTGAACAATGAACTTGCTCCGGATTGATTTCAATATTTCTTTCTTCAATCCAGATTTTTCTATTCGTCAAATCACTACCGGAGTCAACAGTTGTAATTCCCAGTGCCTCCGATACCATTCCGGGTCCGGCAGCAATGGGCTTCTTTTTTTCCACTGCATTTCTTCTCTGTTTCATATTTTTGATGCCTTCCAGCGGTTCTACGGCTCTTACCAAAATGGCATCAGCCAACCCTTTTCGGTTTGTAACTATATTAAACAGATGATGAATACCATAACATAAATAGACATAAGCAAACCCGCCGGGGCCATACATCACCTCGGTCCGGTTTGTTCGCAAGCCGTTATAAGCATGACAAGCCTTGTCATTCCGACCGCAATAGGCTTCGGTTTCGGCGATGATTCCTGAAGTATATATGCCGTTTTTATATGTACACAACACTTTCCCGATCATTTGCCGGCTCAGTTCAACAACATCTTCCGACTCGTAAAAACTTCGGTCAAGTACGGGATATTTTTGCCGCATCAGGATATGGACGTATAAGGATTTCGTTCTATGGAAGGCCTCTGAGAGAGAAATATATCATGATATGCACGGGCAATGATAGCTGTGATTACAAATAAAGCGGCTGAATAGAAGGCCCATATTGCAATAACTATAAGAATGGTATAACCTTGATAGAAATACTGATAAGCCTTAATGGAATATTCAAGGTAGACACTGATTCCAAATTTGACGATTTCGAAAAGGCTCGTATAAACAAGGGTTGCGAGCAGTGCGGTTTTAACATCAATTTTCTTTTCACTGATATAACGAAATATCACATAAAATAAGAGAAAAGTGAAAATGACCGGAACAATATTGGCCAGAAAATCACCAAACCATCCCATTTCAATTACAATGTCTGTATAAGGAATTACGATTTGTCCGAAAGGGAACAGGGAAAGAAGGGATATTGCCATAGAAAAAAAGACAAACACTCCTCCTACAACGCCGAAAGTGAAAAAATTATGGACAAATTCCATTACCGGATGCTGGCGCTCTTCAATATCAAACACATCGAAAATAACATGTTTCAGAGTATGAAAAAGGCCTTGTGCAACAAAAAGCAGTATCACAATACCAGCAATACCGAATACACGCCGGGCTCCGACAAGGGGCCGGATCAAATCTTCAAGTGTGATGGCCCCCTCAACAACATCCCCTGCCTGCGTTTCATAACTGAATTTCGGGAATAGCTCCCGGCCGTATCGAATTAACTCTTCAAAAGCTTCATCTATAGACAAAATGTATCCTAAAATGGAAATCAGGATGAGTACAAAGGGAACTGCACAGATAAATAAATTAAATGTGATTGCAGAAGCGTTAAAAAAAACATCTTTTTCTTTTATCAGCTTCCAGAGCAACTTCCAGAATTTATTTAAACGCTTCTTGCTGAGTTGATAAACCATTCATTTAAAATAACGTGACCATACTTTAATGCCAACTGCTGTTAAGTTTTGTCTTTTTCTTAAATTCCCAAAAACCAAAATAAGAAGTATTGAAATTATATTTACCCTCTAAATTTCATATTCATTTACCTTCTCGTTGACTGCCTCTGCATGCGAAAATGATCATACTATTTACAGGATTAAATTTTTGAGTTTCTTATATAGTTTGTAGCTTATTTACGGGTGAAAGGACGATATGATTTTTTAAGATTAAATACTTTTCTGCGCTTCCGATACATCCGAATCCGTAAACAGGCTTCAATTTACTACACGATGGAGTGTACATGAGTACGAAGAAACAGACACCGCTGATGCGGCAATATTTTGAAATCAAGGAAAAACATCCGGGAACTATATTGCTTTTCCGGGTCGGAGATTTTTACGAAACTTTTGCGGATGATGCAGTTCTTGTCAGCAAAGAGCTTGGAATAACACTAACCAAACGCAATAACGGCGGTGACCAGACTCCGCTTGCCGGGTTTCCTTTTCATGCGCTCGACAGTTACCTCCCCAAACTTGTTAAAAGAGGCCATCGTGTGGCTATTTGTGAGCAGACGGAAGACCCGGACGAGGCAAAAAAAGCGGGTAAAAAAGTTGTAAACAGGGAAGTAACCGAAGTGACAACTCCAGGAATTACCCTTTCCGACAAACTTCTTGATCACAAAAAAAATAATTATATCGCATCTGTTATATGGGCCGGCGGCACGGCAGGCGTGGCTTTTTCGGATATATCCACCGGTGAATTTGCGCTCAGCCAGGTGTCGAAAGATGAGCTTGATACGCTTCTTCAATCCCTTCAGCCGGCAGAAATCCTTCTGAAAAAGAAACTGAAAAACAACCTGCCAACCGAGGTGGAATCCTACAATATCACCTTTATTGAAGACTGGGTTTATGAAGGGGACTACGGATATCGTTTGCTTACGGATCATTTTAAAACCCACTCGCTCAAGGGATTTGGGGTTGAAGAGTTGCAAATTGCCCATGTGGCTGCCGGCTCACTTCTCCATTACATGCAGGAAACACAAAAGTCGTCACTGGGCCACCTGCGCAAACTCTATGCGTATGAAAACAGCGATTATATGGCGCTTGACGCCTCAACCAAGCGGAATCTCGAATTGACATCAAGCCTTCAGGAAGGAGGGACTGAGGGTACACTCGTATCAATCCTGGATTCAACACTCACAGCTATGGGCGGGCGGCTGCTGAGAAAATGGATCATGCGTCCGCTAAAAAAAGTGAAGCCCATCCAGTCGCGTCTGGATGCCGTTCAAACTTTGTACGGCAAGCACACCGTAAGAGATCAGCTGAGGGAGGAGCTTGAACAAATCGGCGACCTTGAACGGCTCATTTCCAGGATCAGCGTGGGACGAACCAATGCGCGTGACCTTCAGCAGATGCACCTCTCACTGGCCCAGATTCCAAGGGTTAAAATGCAGATGGCTGCTTTCCAGGATAACCCGCTTCTTTCAGATATCAATCGGCGCCTTAAACTGCTTGTGGATGTACAGGAAAGGATCGAAAATGCACTTGTTGAAGATCCCCCCGCCAGTATTCGGGATGGTGGTATTTTCAGAGACGGCTATCATGAGGAACTGGATGAGTTGCGCGATATTTCACGAAATGGGAAAAAATATATTGCTAAAATAAAGGACTCCCTCACCAGGGAAACCGGCATCACATCTCTTAAAATCGGGTACAACAAGGTATTCGGATATTACATCGAAGTTACGAACACGCATAAGAACAAGGTGCCGGATCACTTTATCCGGAAACAGACACTTGTCAATTCGGAGCGGTACATCACACCGGAATTAAAAGAAGTTGAGGAAAAGATTCTATCGGCCGAGGAAAAGAGCAAAACACTTGAATCGGAACTGTTTGAAGAGCTCCGCATTTTTGTAGCTGAGTTTGCCGATCAAATCCAGGAAATTGCCCGGGCACTGGCCGAAGCCGACTGCCTCCAGGGATTTGCCGAAGTGGCATTCCGAAATAACTACGTACTGCCGGAGATTGACAACAGCGATATCCTGGATATCAAAAAAAGCAGGCATCCTGTTGTCGAAAAAACACTTCCCGCCGGTGAACCCTTCATCCCTAATGATCTCTACCTGGATAACGGTGAATACCAGATTCTGATCATCACAGGGCCCAATATGGCCGGTAAAAGCATCATTTTACGGCAAACGGGCCTGCTTGTCCTGATGGCACAGGTGGGCAGCTTTGTGCCTGCAAAGGAAGCGAAAATAGGGATTGTTGACAAGATTTTTACCAGGGTTGGGGCCTCCGATAACCTTGCTGCCGGCGAGAGCACTTTTCTGGTTGAGATGAACGAAGCTGCCAATATCCTGAATAACGCCTCCCCGAAATCCCTGATTCTCCTGGATGAAGTTGGCCGGGGTACGAGCACATTCGACGGACTCAGCATTGCCTGGGCACTGGCCGAATACCTGCATAACAAACCGACAGTTGCTGCCAAAACACTGTTTGCAACGCACTACCATGAGCTGAACGAATTGGAAAACCGGTATGAAAGGATCAAAAACTTTAATGTGCAGGTGAAAGAGCATGACGGGAAGGTGATTTTTCTGAGGAAACTGGTCCGCGGCGGGGCAGACCACAGCTACGGAATCCAGGTGGCCGGGATGGCAGGCTTGCCCGAGGTGGTTATTAACCGCGCCCGTGAAATCCTCAAAAACCTGGAAAGCCACTCTCTGGATGTAAGCCATCATGGAGAAAACGGTGCAGTGAAAAAAACAGTAATGAAGAAAGAAGCCGCCCGCCAAACCGTTAAGCAGGTTGAACGCCAGGACGCCCTTCCGCAGATGTCGCTTTTTAATACGGAGGTGGACCCCAACGTGGAAATCCTGATGAATAAGCTGGAAGCCACCGACCCGGAACGCATGACCCCGATTGAAGCCTTGATTTTGGTAAGTGAATTGAAAAGGCTTTTAAATAGGTAATCTTGACGGAATCATTTTTAAGTTTGATATTGTTTTAAATTATAACCGAGATTTCAAAAATCTAAATCAGTTTTTCTATGGAATGGTTTGTTTATCTCTCCGGAGAAATTCATTCGGACTGGCGAAATGAAATTATAAACGGTGCAGAAAAAGAGGAACTGCCCGTGCAGTTTTTTGCACCTGTTACAGATCATCCGGCCAGCGATAACTGCGGAGTGGATATTCTCGGGGAGGAAGAGAAAAATTTCTGGAAAGATCACAAGGGTGCTCAAATCAACGCGATCCGCACTCGTACATTGATTGAACAATCGGATATTGTAGTTGTAAAATTCGGCGATAAATATAAACAGTGGAATGCCGCTTTTGATGCCGGTTATGCCGCAGCTCTCGGAAAAAAATTGATCATTCTGCATCAGCCCGAACACTCGCACGCACTGAAAGAGGTGGATGCTGCCGCTCTTGCAGTTGCAGAAAAACCGGAACAGGTGGTGCAGATTTTGAAATATGTAACGGTTAAAGAGTAACCGGCTGAATACTGTTCGCTATTTTCTGTGGTTTCATTTACTTTTTAATGAGTTGCAAGTAAAAACGCAAAACGCAAAAGTGAAAAGTTGAGTGAAATTGAATACAGAATCCCGTGGAAAAGAAGAAATCTGATATCGGAGTTTACGGACTCGGCGTGATGGGCCGGAACCTGGCGCTGAATCTTGAGGAAAACGGATTTCGCGTATCGGTCTACAACCGTACCGATAAAGGCGAGGAGCATGTAACCATCGATTTCCTTCAAAATGAAGCCTGGGGCAAAAACATCTCGGGATCAGGCGAACTGGCCAATTTTGTAGGCAGCCTTGCTGTTCCCCGAATTGTCCTGATGATGGTTCCGGCAGGAAATGCCGTGGATGACGTAATTTCCCATTTGCTGATTCACTTGAAAGAGGGTGACATTGTGATCGACGGCGGCAACTCTCATTTTAAAGAAAGCGAGCGTCGTTATGAGCAGCTATCCGATCTCGGTTTGAGGTTCGTTGGCATGGGCGTATCAGGTGGCGAAGAGGGAGCACGAACCGGCCCCTCAATGATGCCCGGGGGAGATCCCGAAGCCTGGAGCCATATTGAACCGATACTGAAAAAAATTGCTGCAAAAAATCCTAAAGACGAACCATGTTGCGAGTGGATCGGAAAAAGCGGAGCGGGCCACTTTGTGAAAATGGTTCACAACGGCATCGAGTATGCCGACATGCAGTTTTTGGCCGAATCATATCACATCATGCAAGGCCTTTTTAAAATGAACGGTGAGGAGATGTCAGCAATCTTTAAAAAATGGAACAGGGGGGATCTTGAAAGTTACCTGGTCGAAATAACGGCAGATATCATGCAGAGAAAAGACGAGGATGGATTGCCGTTGCTCGAAAAAATCCTCGATGTGGCAGGCCAAAAAGGCACGGGAAAATGGACAGCAGAAACAGCCCTGGATATCGGTGTTCCGCTTCCGATGAGTACGGCTGCCGTTATGAACCGTTACGCATCGGGCCTGGACAGCCTGCGTAAGAAAAACTCACAAAATTTTGGCAAATCGAATATTGAAATTCCTGACGACCTGTCCCGAGCCGTGAACGAACTTGAATCTGCTGTGACCGTATCCCGCATCCTCTCTCTTACAGAAGGTTTTATGCTGATTGATCAAGCCTCGGACCACTTCGACTGGCAGATCGACCTGGCAGGAATAGCCAAAATATGGCAGGGAGGCTGTATCATCCGGTCGGCCATGCTAAAACATATCCGGGCTTTTTTTCTGCAAGAGGAATCTTCGCGGTTCCTGCCCGATTCACCCCATTTAAGCCATCTGCTCCATAAGCATATACCCGGCCTGAGAAATACCATAACACTTGCCGTAGAAAACGGAATACCGGTACCGGGCATGTCGGCAGCTATCTCATATTTTGATACCCTGCGAAGTGATAAGCTGCCGCTGAACCTGGTGCAGGCCCAGCGTGATTATTTTGGTTCGCACCAATATGAACGGACAGACCGCGAACGGGGTGAGTTTTTTCACACTGACTGGTCTGATAATGCTTCCTACTAAATTTTTAATGGCAAATCCGTGCTCAAATATACCCGAATCTGAAAACGGGGATATTCATCCTACCGGCTTTTCAAATCAAAACCATTTAAAATGACTGCACTCCATTTACTGCTGGTTACACTGCTTGGCATTGTGCTGCTTCTGCTGCTGATTACAAAGTTCAAACTGAATGCCTTTGTTGCCCTGCTTATCAGCGGAATGTTTATTGGCCTGGGAGCAGGCATGCCTGTAGATCAGGTGCTCGAAAGCATTCAGCAGGGAATGGGAGGCACACTGGGATTTGTGGCCACCGTAGTCGGCCTGGGTGCCATTTTTGGCCAGTTGCTCGAACATTCTGGCGGGGCTTCTTCACTTGCAAGGTATTTCATCAAAAAATTCGGTGATAAAAATGCATCATGGGCAATGATGTTCACAGGTTTTTTTGTTGCCATTCCCGTTTTCTTTGATGTCGGATTTATTATTCTTGTGCCGCTTGTCTATGCACTGGCTAACCGGACGGGAAAATCACTGCTCTATTACGGCATTCCGTTACTTACCGGGCTGGCAGTCACTCACAGTTTTATTCCGCCGACACCCGGCCCGATTGCTGTAGCTGACATTGTAGGTGCAGATCTCGGATGGGTGATTCTTTTCGGATTTATAATCGGCATTCCCACGGCGATACTGGCCGGGCCTGTTTTTGGCAGCTATATCGGCAAAAAGATATATGCCGCCGTTCCGGAGTATATGGACTGGCAGGAACCTGATGAATCCGAAAAAGAATCACTCCCGTCTATCGGGCTGATTATAGCCATTATCGCTATCCCTTTGGTGTTGATATTATTAAACACGTTAACCACGCTTCTTGTAGACCGGCAAATGTTACAAGCCGGTTTACTTACAGATATTGCCCGTTTCGCCGGACACCCGTTTACCGCACTTACAATTGCCGTACTGGCAGCCATCTACTGGCTGGGAACCCGGCGTGGAGCTACCAAAAAGCAGTTGTCCGATTTAAGCATCAAAGCCATGCAGCCGGCAGGAGTGATCATCCTGATAACCGGTGCCGGCGGGGGTTTGAAACAGGTATTGATCGACAGCGGTGTGGGCGACCTGCTCGCATCCACCATGTCGGAGCTCGGGTTTCCGGTGATTGTACTCGCCTACCTGATTGCATGCGCGGTTCGTATTACCCAGGGGTCGGCCACTGTGGCCATGATTACAGCCGCAGGAATCTCGGCACCGGTGATTGAGCAATTTGCATTGTCGGATCCCGAAATTGCACTTGTAGTACTTGCCATAGCTTCAGGAGCCACCATTCTGTCTCATGTAAACGACAGCGGATTCTGGCTGGTAAACCGCTACCTTGGGCTTAGCGAGAAAGACACACTGAAATCATGGACAGTAATGGAAACCATTATTTCAGTAACAGGTTTTTCACTGGCTGCCATCCTGAGTTTCTTTTTTTGAAATGACAAATCAGCTGTGATTGTTTCAGAAATCAGTTAGCTGTTGTAGAAGCCTGCTTAAATCCTCATGGCCGGAATCTGCTCTGAGTCCCTTTTCGGCATACTCAATTGCCTTCTCTTTTACCCCGGCCTTGCTCAGTATCCAAGCTATATTGAAGTAGGCATCGGCAAATAGCGGATCGATTTCTAAAGCTTTTTCATAATATTTCACTGCCTCGATATGCCTGTTTTGGCGCAATAAAAAATTACCGAGATTGAAATGGGATATCGACTCTTCCGGATTAATTTTAACAAGATATTCAAAAAGCTCTATCGAGCGTTCAGGATTTCCCGTAAGCTCGTACAAATCGGCAAGATTATTAAGCGACGGAATATGGGCCGGATTTATTTCAAGCGCCCGCAGGTAATTGTTTATGGCTTCCTTTGGACGGTTTATTTCAGCATAACTGTTTGCAAGATTAAACCTGTAGGATTCATTTTCCGGATTCAGTTCACATGCTTTTTTATGGGCTTTTACGGCTTCATCATATTCTCCGCACAAAAAATACCCAATCCCCAGTTCGTTCCAGTAAGAGTCGTTGCCAGGGTCGCCCTCAAGTTCTTTTTTTAGAATCTCAATCTGTTCCTGCAGCTTTTCCATACGTAATAAAAATTCAATTTTTTGTGGATTCTAAAAATGATACCCAATCTGGACTTCAAAACGGACCGAATGTTCATCACTTGTGGAGAGAATCGCCCTGACCGGCCCTGCAATGGTTAGTAATCCGGCACTCACGCTCAGTCCGTACCTGTTGTCTTCACTAAAATCCAGGTTCCATTTATCCGGATTTCGGCCGTAATAAAGATCCGCATTGATAAACTTGTTTCTGAACGGCTCAAGCTGAATGCCACCTGTAATCATTTGCAGATTTCTGGAAGTGAGCTCATAGCGTTCAAATCCGCCGAAACGAATATACCCGGTTTTGCTTTCAAAACGGTTTAAACCAAACCAGTAATTCCAGGGAAGATCGGAACCTGTGGTACGCCCTCCGTACAGGCTGCTTCGAAGTGATATGTAATCTGAAATTGGAAAATATCCCTCCCAAAAAAAGCGAATTACACTGAAGTCAACCGGGCTTTGAATGGCATCATCACTGTAAAATCCTTCCATCAGGATATTCTGCCCTCTTACCGGGAACTCTTTACGGTTGAACGTATTCAGCCAGAACCGGGCTGTGAGTGCATGATTACTACGGCTTGAAAAGGGTACTGCCTCAATGTTGACTTCATTGGTAAAAAATACAATATCTTTTCTGATCCCGGCTTCAAAGAGGAACAGGTTGTCCAGGTAATTACCGGCCGCAGCCTCTACCCGTATAATGTTATTAGTCAGGGTTGATTGCTGGTTAAAATTTTCAAAATAACTGATATCTTCGGAAAAAAAACCTGATGTAAACCGGATGCCAAATCTTGAAAGCTGAGATCCGAAGGTTAGCAGGTCGGCAAAGGCATTCAGCTCGCGTCCTATCCTGAAATTTAAATTTAAAAGAGAGTTCCGGTAAAAGAGGTTGCGGAATGTTGATTCCAGATTCACAGACGCCGTGGTTTCAGTTTCAATCCTGGCACCGATTCTGAATACATCTTCATTATTTTCTTCCACATTGATCTGAAGATTGTAGAAGTAGGATGTGTCCGGGACAATCCTGTAGGTTACAAGGTCGAATAGCTGCGTGCTGTAAAGCCGTTCGAGCTGTTGTTCTATTTGGCCTGCGTTAACGCTCATCCCTCGTTCAATTGCTATTTCGTTTAAAATAAATTCTGTACTCATTTGCCTGTTCCCTACCACCTCAATGTTATTGATGGGCAGGGAGCCGTTGCCGGTTAACACAGGGCGCTTTGGCGGTGTTTTCTGCTTTTCTGCCAGTGCCCTGAATTTTTCCATAAAAGGCCTGGCTGCATTTTCTCCGATAGGGATAAAATTGTTAGCCTTATCAAAATCAGCCATTGAGTAAGCCATGATTTCATCAGGTATAATCAAAATATCGGCCAGTTCCATCTGATTTTTCATCTGATCATTGATTCTGAAACTGATGGTTTGTGTAAAAATATCGGTCAGGGTTTTCAGGCTGTCGATCGGCATGAGCGGGGCGGCTACATTTACGGCAATGATATAATCGGCTCCCATATCGAGAGCCTCCTGAACCGGAAGATTTTGAGACACTCCACCGTCAATCAGGAATTTTCCGTCCACTTCATGGGGAGTCATCAGCGAAGGTATAGAGATACTGGCCCTGAGTGCGTCCGGCAGGTAACCGTCGCGGAGAACTACCGGTTCTCCGGTTTCAATGTCGGTAGCAACTGCCGCAAATGGAATAGGGAATGAATCAAACGAATTGGTACCGTGTGCAGGCCATGTCAGATTTGAGAAAACCATGTAGAGATTTTGGCCTTTAATGATACCTGCCGGCAAATCAATACCTTTATTCCTGATTGGAAAAGAAACGAACGAACGGTTATTGATCTCCTTTTGATACATGGATGAGAGCCGCTGATCCGGTTTTTCGGTGAAAAGTTCTAAAAAGTCACGATTTGCGACTAATTCGGTAAGTTGATCTGCTGAATACCCAATGGAGTAAAGTCCTCCAACCACACTTCCCATGCTTGTGCCGGTAATGTAATCGACTCTGACCCCGGCTTCTTCCAATGCTTTTAGAACCCCAATATGGGCAATACCTTTCGCGCCGCCGCCGCTTAGTACAAGCCCTACTTTCGGATCATCCGGAAGCGCGTCAAGTGAATCAGAAGTTTGTTGAGCATTGACTTCAGATAAAAAAAGAATCGAACAGAGTATCGTAAGTATAAATCGGATTCCCATCAATCAGCGCCACAAGGTAAATTAATTTCAACAGTATATGTACCAGCGTTGAAGATACAAAAAGAAGGGAATTATTAAGACTTAAAAGCTTTTTGAAATGCGCTTTCAAGTTTGTCTTTAGTCAGCGGTTTCTCTATGAAAGCTTCATAGTTGGTTTTTTTGGCCCGTTCCTTGGTAAAGGCTTCACTGTTCCCGGTAACGTATATTACCTTGACGCTCGACTTTTTCCGGATTCTCTGCATTGCTTCGATTCCGTCAATATTGTTACCCAAACGGATATCCATAATAATCAGGTCAACCCCTTTCAGTTTAAGTGCGGAGTTAACGGCCGATTCTCCATCAGCAACGGTTGCCAAAACGGTATGCCCCAAATTATTAATCAGCCTCTCCATAATAATTCGCTGTATTCCGTCATCTTCCACAAGCAATATTTTTTTGGGTGAAATAGCCACTCGTATAAATTCCCGTAATTTTATATTGGTTTAAAGTTTAGAAAATAGTTGATGGATATATAATATTAGAGATTCATATTTACGAAATGTTACAAAAAATATTCAGTTAATAGTAAATCCTTCTTTCTCCAAAATCTTTTTTACCTTATTTATATGTGAACCTTGTATGGTAATGGTTTTTCCCGAAACATGTCCGCCTGCGCCGCAGGAACTTTTCAGTTTACTGGCCAGCTTGTCAATAACTTCAGGATTGTGTGTAATACCGGATATTTCAGTCACAGGATTGCCGGTACCCGGGTTTCGCTTTTCCGATACTTTTATATTCATAAGCCTTAATGTAATAGATCTTTTCAATAATACAAATCGATAATGTCAATTCGAAAGAGATTAAAACAGTTATAAAATAAAGAATGAATAAAGCGGTTTAAGTGATGGCGAAAAATGGTTAAATTTGACAACGTGAAAGTAAAAATTTCAAACCGGAGAACGTGGTGCAAAAAATAGAAATGGAAATTCTGGGTTTGTCAACCAGTCCCAGCAGTGGTGGTGCCTATGCCCTGATATTGACAGAAAAAAACGGGAACAGGCGGCTTCCAATCATAATAGGTACGTTTGAGGCACAGGCTATTGCACTTGAGCTTGAAAGTATAAAGCCGCCAAGGCCCATGACACATGACCTATTAAAAAACCTTGTACTGAGTTTTAATTCATCGGTTCAGGAAGTTTTTATTAATGAACTGAGTGAGGGTACTTTCTTTGCACAAATTCACTATGACAGGGAGGATAACAAAGTAGAGCTTGATGCAAGGCCCAGCGATGCAATCGCTGTAGCCATTCGTTTTGGTGCACCCATTTTTGTCCATCCCGAAGTACTCGACGAAGCCGGAATTGCATCGGAAGAACGGCCGGAACAAAATGTTGGAAAAAAATCATCTGCCGGCGGCGAATCAAAATCCAGGGGAGAAATGAGTAAACTCGAACAGCTCGAAGAAGACCTTCAGCTTGCCATCAAAACAGAAAATTACGAAAAAGCGGCCAAACTCCGTGATCAGATTCAAAAATTAAAAAGCTAACGTGAATTGTTGTTCTACTATTCCATTCAAACAGTTGCCATTCAGTGAACTGTTTAATGACTATATTAAAAACCCGGAAAAACTCAAACCTTTTTATGAGAATAATCCTCTTTGTGAGAGAGAAACAGAAGATTTTCTGAGCTCTTACGAATTCAGTGGCGACCGGAAAACGTCGGCTGAACTGCTGAAATCGTTCAATAAAAAGTTTGATGCCGGAAAGGAAACCCTGAACCAGGTTGAAAAACTTAACCAGCCGGACTGCCTGACGGTGGTTACCGGCCAGCAGCTAACTCTCTACGGAGGGCCGCTTTTTACCGTCTATAAAACCGTTTCAGCAATTGTGTTCGCGCATAAGCTTGAAATCAAATACGGAAGGCCTGTGGTGCCCGTATTCTGGCTTGCCGATGAAGACCATGACTATGAGGAGGCCGCCACACTCGGTATTCTGGACAGGGATGACTGGCATCAACTTACATATGAGATCCGGGAAAATTCAAAAAAACCGGTTGGCAGAATTGAGTTCAATTCGGGCTTTTCTGAATTCAGGGATAAGCTCTCTGAATATCTGCTTGATACCGACTTTACCCATGAGCTTACAAACCTGCTTGATATATGCTATCGTCCCGGGGCCACATTCAGGGAAGCATTCGGAAAATTAATCCTGAATTTGTTTTCAAAACATGGACTGATCCTCGCGGGCAGTGATGATAAACAGATCAAAAAGCACTGTGGCCATATTCTGAAAAAAACGGTACAAGAACATGAGAAAATATATGGTGCATTAAGCGCTTCAACCGGGAAATTGCTCGAAAGCGGGTACCATCAGCAGGTAAAAATCGGGAAATCGAACCTGTTTTTGCTGAATGAAACCGGAAGCCGGTTAAAGCTTGATCTTGACGAAGATGGTAACTGGTTTGCAGATAACAAGACTCTCACTAAAACAGAGCTGCTTGATCAAATAGATTCTGATCCGGCATCTTTCTCTCCGAATGTTTTTACCAGGCCGCTCTTGCAGGATTACCTGCTGCCGGCCGCCGCCTATGTTGCTGGTCCCGGCGAACTTGCCTACTATGCACAGATGAAAGAGCTGTATAGCGTATTCGATATGAAAATGCCCATGATCATGCCCCGGTTTTCGGCTACCTTGCTGGAGTCGAACATCGACAGGATCATGGAAAAGCTGCCGTTTAAAATCGGTGAATACGACAAACGAATTGAAGACCTTGAATCGGAATTCATTGAACAGTCGGATGAGGTGGATGTGGAAGCCATATTTAACGACTGGAAAAAGAAAGAGGATAAAATCACCGAGGAAAAAAAAGAAGCGATCGGGAAAATCGATCCCACCCTTAAAGGAAGTGCAGGTAAAGCCAAGGCTCAATTTTTTACGGAACTGGATAAACTGAAGGGTAAAATTTACAGGTCGCTTAAACAGCAGGAAGAAACCGACCTGAAACGAATCCACAAGATCAAAGCCAATTTATTCCCGGGCGGCGGACTTCAGGAACGCCAGGTTGCTTTTATCTATTTTATGAACAAATACGGGATCGACATCTGGGATAAAACCATCTCCTTTTTTAAACATGAAGAACCGGTTAACCATAAGGTCATCAAGTTCTGAATTTTGAATTCATCAGCCCCAAACAGAAAAAAAACCCTCAGAAAACATTATTTGAATGTCAGAAAGAACCTGAGTGCCGGGGATTATGAAAATAAGAGCCAAGCTATTTTTGAAAATTTTAAAAAATGGCTCGATATCCAAAATGTGAATCATATTCATTGTTATATTTCAATGAGTGAGAGGCGAGAAGTAAGTACGGATGATCTGATTGACTGGCTTCTTAAAAACCACTATATCGTTTCGGTACCGGTGGTTAATTTTAAAGAGAACAGCCTTGAACATTACCAAATTGCTCCTGGTTTTGAATTAAAAGAAAATAAATGGGGGGTGAAGGAGCCCGCTCCGGAACAAAGGGTTAAAAGAACGGAACCCCCGCTTTTTGACATAGTGATTGTGCCGGTTGTAGCAGCCGATAAAGAAGGAACGCGGTTGGGATATGGCAAGGGATTTTACGATCGTTTTTTATCACAAACCAATGCATTGAAAACAGGTCTTGTATTCAGCGATTGCGTAACCGATAAAGAACTACCGGCCGAATCGTTCGATATTCCGCTGGATTTTTTAATGACGGATAAGGGTGTTATTCAAACGAATACCTGAAATTCGAACGTTATTACTTTCAGTTGTAAAAGTTTTTTGAAACCGGAAAGCATTTTATTCGTAGCCTTCTATATAAATAGGAATTGATTATGGCTGAAAAAACTACGCAAAATTATTCGAATACCGTTGAAGTAGAAGAAAAAGACCTTCAGGCTGCTCTCGAAGATTTTTTCCGTGAAGAGGAGAAGCAGGAAAAAAGTATCTGGAATATATCAACTATCACCGGCCTGGTGATGCTTTTTGTGGTTTTGGGAGTTTTCGGTCAGTCTTTAGTATCCAGCCTGTTTGGGGTGGCACCGGCTTTTGAACTCTCATGGTTGTTGAACATTTTGCCGGTTGCCGGAGGGGCACTTGTTCTGGCTGCCGGCTTTGGCTATTTAACCGGTGAAAACAAAAAGAAAAAAAGCCGCATCCATAATGCCGCATCGGTTTTCGATGATTTTGATACCACCACTTACAAGAGGCCGGCAGTATCTCCTTATACCTCTTCAGATAAACTGGATGAATTTTTAAAAACGGATACACGTAAAAAAGACAGCAAAGGCAGGCGTACGTTCAGGGAAAAAGAACTTGAATCGTACGCCCTGAACCAGCGGAAAAAATTATTCAGGTCAAGAAAAGACAAAAAGATTTTGGGCGTCTGCGGCGGGCTTGCCAACTACTTCGGAATCAGTTCTACACTCGTGCGCATTATTTTTCTTCTTGCCTTTTTTCTCGGATACGGAAGTTTTTTAATAGTTTATATCGTTTTGGGTATTATTATGCCAACGGAGCCTTTTAGGCTTTCGGACCGAAATTTTGATTTAAACTCTGACTAAATACCTGTTTTGCTGATAACATTCGAAGGCATCGACGGATGCGGGAAATCCACCCAGATCAAGCTTCTTGAGGAATTATTCAAAAAAAGGAATATCCGTTACTCTATATTCAGAGAGCCGGGTGGTGTGGCAATATCTGAAAAGATCAGGGAACTGTTACTGGATGCCGGAAACCGGATTGACCCCGTAACCGAACTCCTGCTTTTTTCGTCGGCACGGTCACAGCTTGTGGCTGAAAAAGTGATTCCCTTGCTGAACGAAAAAACGGTTGTGATACTCGACCGGTTTTTCGACTCAACAACAGCTTACCAGGGTTACGGCCGGGAGTTTGAAGATATAGAAACCATCCACCGGCTGAATGAAATTGCCTCTCACGGTATTTCACCCGATGTGACCTATTACCTCTCAATTTCGCTTGAAGAAGCCATCAAAAGAAGGTCTGGCCAAAGAGAAGACCGTATGGAAAAATCCGGCATCGAATTTTTTAAACGCGTAATCCGCGGCTTTGAAACACTTGTCGAAACCGAGAGCCGTATAGTCAGGCTGGATGCCCTGAAAGAACCTCACGAGGTTCATGCCGATCTTCTGGCAGATCTCTCTTCCCGTCTTTCCGGATTGAAAGTTTCGGGTTGATCAGGTAAAAAAGAGAGGGGAGAAGAAACAGGTCGGCAATAAGTGCAGCTCCAATCGTGGTGCATACCAATAAACCCATCATGGTAGTCGACGTGAATGAGCTGCTGATCAATGTGCCAAATCCCGCAATTAAAATCATACTTGTAATGATGATGGCGCGCCCGGTTTTAACCGTTGTATCCCGCAGTGCCCGGTGCATCGGTTTTCCCCTCAGGTATTCGATCCTGAAGCGTGCCAGGTAGTGGATGGAATCATCAACGGCAATACCGAGCGAAATCGTAAAGATGACGGCTGTTGACGGTTTGATGGCGATTCCCATAAATCCCATAATCCCACCGATAATCACCAGCGGCAACAGGTTCGGAATGAGTGAAATAATAACCAGCCTGAAATTTTTAAACAGGATGGCCATGATAACAGAGATGGCAGCAATGGCAAGAAGTATACTCCATGCCAGGGAATAGACAATCTTCTCGGTCAGGTCGGCGCTTAAAATGGTGGTTCCGGTCACGGTAACAGTGTAATCCTGAATGTGTGTGGCCAGCCATGCCTCAACCTCACTCCTGATTTCATTGATTCGGCCGGAGCCGGCATCTTCGACAAAAGCTGTGACCCTGGCCGTACTGTAATCAAAGTTGACAAACCGTGTCAGCTCGTCGGCTGAGTTCACTTCAAGAAGCAAAGCATATTGAGCCACGGCATTATCATTTTCAGGCATGGATGAACCGGAGGCAGGCTGCAAGGTTGTGTGCACTTCCTGCATCAGGGTGTGAAAACCGGATATCTTGTGAATTTCGGGAAACGAAAGAAGAAACTGCTCGAATTCACCGAGATTGTTCATCAGGCCTGATTTGAGAACACCCTCGGTTTCACCTGACCCAATGATAAATTCCATGGGAAACTGGGGCGTCAGGTTTTCACTGAAAAACCTGCTGTCCTGCATGATTTGAGTGTCTTCTTCTATGTCGTCAAAAATTCTGCCGTTCACTTCAAGGTTTGAGATTCCAAGCCCGATCAAAAGTGTCAAAGCGAGTGTGCCGAATACAATTTGCTTGTTATAACGGCGGTTAAAAATGGTAACACGATCAAGAACTCTTTTGAAAAAGTCGTAGATATAGCTGCTTTTTTTGCTGAATACCTTGCCGGTGTTAAAATAGGATAAAACCGCCGGCAGGAAGAAGATGGTGATCAGATAAGCAATCAAAACGCCGGCAGCGGTGTAGATGCCAAACCGCTTCATGGGGATGATATTGCTGCTGGCCAGGGTGGCAAAACCGATGGCCGTCGTGAGGCTGGTCAGAAAAGTGGCGCTGCCCAGCATCTTCAGCATTTCAATAATCGACTTTTTGTTGGCCTGCCCATGCTCAACACCGTCATCGTATTTTGATATCATGTGAATGGCATCCGCCACGCCTACGCATAACAGAATGGGGGCAATGGTGCTGCTCATGATTTCAAGGTATCCGCCGGTAAGGTACATCGAGGCGATGGTAAGCAGCAGGGTTACCCAGACAATAATCATCGGAAAGAAAATTCCCCACACGCTGCGGTAGAGAAACCAGAGCAAGGCAATGATAAATATGGAAGAGAGGCCGATGTAAACCACGATCTCATCATTCAGCAGGTTCACATACTGGTTCCGGTAGTAGGGGATTCCGGAGATGTGAAAGGTGTAATCCTGCCGGTACCCGTCAAGAATGGAGTTCGCGGAAGCTATGATTTGGTTCCGGTTTTCATAGCTGTTTTGGTCCTCGCGGATTTGTACCAGGATGGCGGTCTCTTCAAAATCTTCACTTACAAGAAAACCCCTGGCAAAAGGGTTATCTTCGATTCGCTGCCGCACAAGGCCAAGCGAGTCGGGTGAAAGACTCTCTTTGGTTAGCAGAGAGTCGAAGCGGAGGGTTCCGTTCGAGCTGCGGATGTTTACGGCCGACCAGAGGCTTCTCACATCCTCAACAAACGGCACCTGTTTCAGGCTATCCGTAACCTGTTTCAGGTCTGTGAGTACTTTTGCTGACAAAAGTGAGTCACTTGAAAACCCGATCAGGATGGTGTTGTCATCGCGTCCGAATTCTTCTTCCAGGATTTCGTAGTTACGGATTACTTCATCTTCTTCGGGATAAAATCCTTCGAGGTTAAAGTCGGTACGAATCTGCAATGCGGGGTAGACCGCCGCGAGCGACAACAGCAAAATTCCGGCCAGTACAATCCGCGGCCGGGAGGCAATAAAACGGGCGAATGTTTCCAATTATCCTGTTTGTTTTAATAAAAATAGTGTTGGCAGGTCATCGAATGGGTCTTTCTGCAGTGAATAAAAATATTCAATCATACTCATTTTTTATAAAAAGCTCATTAGATTATTTTTTTTAATAACCGTGTTGTTACAGTTGATACAAAAGAACCGGATTTTTCAATTTAACATTCGTTGAAGGGAAGATATTATCCGAACCGGAAAACAGAGTTGAGTTTGATACGGAATAAAAAACGAAGGGACGGATCAAGCCTTACGGTTTCACGCAGAGGACGCATGGGATGTGCGGTGGACGCGGGTTTTGTTGGAGTTTGTGTAAAAATTTGGTTTTATGTTGATT
>CAYPZI010000042.1:0-17154 GCA_964415185.1 uncultured Balneolaceae bacterium
AGTTAATTTTGACTGCATCTTTTGTTTAGTTACTTTATTTTCAATTTTATTTCATTCGATTGTGGTTGAAAATTCAAACACATCAATACCGCCTGAGCCAACATATGAATTTGTTTGCTGTGGGCCTCAATGCACTATAAACGGTGAGACACAAAACTTCTGTCTTGGAAATGGACAATACACCTGTTGTTTTGATCCTACAGTTCCAGGAGAAATTTAGTTAATAATTAATGACAGGCTGAGTAAACACTCAGCCTGTCATTATATTTACTTTTTCAATGTAAAATTTTAAATAATAAATATATTGAAGCTACGATATCTAAGTTTAGTTTTTTTAATTTTTGGTAATTGTACTAATTCATCTGATGAATTCAACATTTTAATAAAAGATGGACAAGCGGATGTTTTGAATAAATCTTTTTTCTCTCCGGCTGATACTATTACATTCTCTATGCCCTCAATGAAGGAGACAATTTTTGTCTCCAAAAACCCCTCATATTTCCTGATTGACAGCCTTATTTATTTCCCCGGGCAAAAAGCCAAACATATCATTGCTTTTGACAGTCAAGGCAACTACATCGCCCATGCAGGCGGTGAAGGGAGGGGACCCGGCGAATTCATGAATATTCAGCATTTTGTTTACAATGATACCGGCCTTTATGTTTATGACAATTTACTGATGAGAATCACTGTCTTTGATAAAGCTCTTAACTTTCTCAAAACCATCCCCATTGAACACAGGATAAACGATTTTGATGTAGTGAATGACAAAATCATTGCATTTTCGCACTCTGCCCCTTCAGTATTCATGGCTTATGACCTTGAAGGGAACGTTCTCAATGAATTTTTAAAGCCGCAAGATGAACAGGAGGCAATTTTTCTCGGACGCTTCCAGGATGGCGGCGTTCACTATGGCCATGATGAAAACCTGATTTACGGCATTTACCCGGATCAGTTTAAAATTTATGTTCTGGATGAAAATTTAATGCTGCAGCGCACCATCGGTTCAAATAATCCGTCTGAATACAGGCCGTCTGTGCCTGATTTTCCGGCATCGCTAGACCCCTACCAATTCGGAAGCCGGCACCTCGAGTATTGGGAGTCGTTTAACCACATCATGAACGTTTTTACGGATGAAAATTCAGGCAATATCATTATCCCGTACTACGAACAACTTTCCCAATCTGAATGGAACTTTTATCTCAATGTATATCAAAAGAATGGCACTATTGTTACTGAGGGTGCAGAAATACCGGGCAATAAAATGCCAAAAGTTTTTGACAACGGATCCCTCTACCTCGCTTATGATGACGAGAGCAGCGAAAACTCTGTGACTATTTTGAAATATGAATTGAAATATTGATTAGTGTAATGGAATGAATAGAAATTAAGTGAAAACGCAAAAGGCAAAGGGCAAAAGAATTTTTAAAACATTAAGTAATCAATATTTACGACCCATATTGAAAAATGGTAAGGTTACCGTACAACTTTACCGCCACTTTTAACCCTGACAAAGTATATCCGGATTTCACTTCGCGGGAATCGCTTCGCCCGGTGCGCTACGCTCAACTTTTTCGTTTTGCCCTTTGCCCTTTGCCTTTTGCGTTTTCACTTATTAAAATCCAATCATGCCACCATTAACTGAACAAAAACATAAAAGCCATGAAAAAATTAGTCTCACAATTCAGCAAGCTCGTAAAAACCATAGCATTCATCCTGCCTCTCTTCTTTTTGGTTATGTGCCGGCCGTTGTCCTCGCCACAATCGGCCGCTGAAACAAACGGCGAACTGGTTCTCTCAGGCGGGCTTGTGCTTTCGGGTGACCTTGTTTTAAGCGGAGACCTTGCACTAAAAGGTCAGCTCAGGCCAGGCGGCCATCTTACGCTTTCAGGCAATTTACAGCCCCGGAGAGAAATGTAATATTTTATGAAAGGTATTTAAATAACATACCAATGAGCAGATGAACATCTCCTTCTTACCACACTTGCGAATTGTTATTTATCTATTATTGGCTGTATCGTGCACCCAAAACGGAGATGTTTCCATTCTTGAAACTGAAAATCTTCTGAGTGAAGATCAACGCCTGCACGTTGCTTTCACCGAAGATAAACCGGTGTTTGGTATCAGTGATATGTGTGCAGGCAATGACGGACGATATTACCTGGTAAACTTTCATCAAAAGCTGCTCGCTACAATCAATCCGGAAGGTGAAACAGACGGCTATCTGATCAGCCCGGGACGAGGGTCCGGTGATATTGATACGCCCATGAAAGTATATTGCTATGAAGATGGCGCTCACGTACTTGAAATGGGCACCAATGCACGCATTCAAGCGTTCCATCCGGATCTTAGCCACGGCGAAATAATTAACGTGCTCCCTGGAACATTTGATTTTTCAATCTGCGAAAACAAGGTCTACATAAGCAGTAACAGAAATGTTCAGGGGAAATTTCTGACACTCCATAAATTCGAAGACGACAACCTGTTCAACCTGGTATCAGCCTATGAGGATCCGGATTACCCGGTTTATACGTTCAGTCAAACCAACTTTCATGGTACGATTGCGGCATGGCACATGTTCGATAATATCGTCAAACTTTTCAATACCGAGCTGCAACACCTGAAAGATATAGAATTGCCTGAGAAGATTTACAATGGGATCTACGAAGAGGAAGAAAAATCTTCAATGAGTGACATTACTTCAAAACCTCATTCAAGAATTGCGTTTGCCAGCGTTACGGACACCTATTTTGTATCGCATATTCGTGAGTTCAATTCTCAGGGCAGAGATAAAATAGCTTTGTACCTTTTTAATGAAAACAGATGGATATACCAATATCTTGAAGAGGATTTGACCTTTTTTTAGCATAATAACAACCGGCTTTTTGCATACAAATTCAATGAAACTCCTTATGGTGAATTGACAATCATTCATTACTCTCTTCAATTGCCTTAGTGAATTTATGTAAATAAGACATTCTTTCGGGCATATTAATTTGAAGCTTCTCTCAGTGTTCATTACGCTAAAAAAACGGCCGGGGCCAGAAAACAATCCGCGCCTTTTCGAAAACCTCCGCGGCCTTCGCGTGAAACCCCGATGGCTGAAAGCTAAAAGCCAAATAAGCTGTTTGTCTTAACCGCCCTGAAAAATTTAGTTACCATCAGATCGAAGATCGGATACCGCATCCGCCAAGAGTCGGATAAGTATCAGAAATCGGATATCAGTAAACGTGATCGTGATTACAAGCAAGTGTTCTGATGATTGCCACAAATTTGATATGTGATTTCAGGAACCTGTCCGACTCTGGTGGATTCGATCTCTGATATTCGAAGTTAACAGACCACAAAAGTATTTATCATAATTTGCCACCGGTTGTACACACCCCTGTAATGACTTAAATCACCTGACGGTGTTTAAGTCATTTCTGTCCCCTCTCGAGAGGGGACGTTTTAGCCACATTCATGTTTCCTGATGGTTTTTACAGCCCTTCCACCCGGTATTTTACAACCTGTGCCAGGCCCATTTCATCGGTTTCGCGGGCGTAGAGATAGCCGTTTTTGATATCGGCTATCGAGCGGGTACGCGGCCAGGTAAAGGTGGCAAGTGGTTCGCCGTCTCCGCCCAACACCCACCATTGGTACGACTCCTTGTCTTCAACAAACGTTGAGACCCAGAGGCGATTCTGATCATCCGTATGTATGCCTTTCATGGCAGGCCAGTGGGGTGGTATTTCGATACGGCTGACCGCCTTGCGGTATAGATCATTATCATACAATTTCAATGCATCATCACGCAACAAAGGCACTTTATCAAATGGATAATACCGTGCCGCCGTCTGTTTGCCTTCCGGATTATGGACTCGAATCAAAAAATCCTGCGACCATGCCGTATATATTTTTTTCCCGCGAGACGGGGTAACCAGTGGGCTGCCACTGAATTCCGTATACCAGAATGTTACTGAGTTACCGCTTTCATAGGTAACGAATTGAGGCGCTTGTACGCTGATTATCTGCTCTGAAACCAACGACCCCTCATGATCGAGTTTATAGTACAATGTTTTTCTGTTTTCATCTTCTTCAGCAGAACGGAAAGGTTTTGAAAAGGATACCAGAAACGTACTATCCGGCAGCACAAAATAAGAGCTCGGATATGTTCCGCTGAGCTCTTCTATATCAGAATCGCCAGGCATCAGCGGCACCGTATGAGAAAATTGAAGGCTTTCCAGGGCAAAAACATTGATTCTCCTCTGGCTGAAATCATTGGCGTAGAGGTTTTTTTCATCACTCTGAAGAGATGAGATATTAACAAACTCTCCCGGCCCTTTCCCCTCTTTGCCTATGGACTGACTGTATGTCCCGTCCGGCTGAAACACATGAATGGTATTCTGATCGGAGTCAGCCAGGTAGACCCGGCCCTGATCATCCGCTACGGCACTGTTAAATCTTCCGATTAAGACATCATCGGTTTCTCCATAATAGGCTTCCGGTTCAAAGCTAATTTCGTGCGGCGGGGTTTCGGGCAGCTCAAAAACCGACAGGTTTTCAATGGCTGCAATCTCTTCGGGAATCTCGATCTCTTCACCACCGGAACAGGCAGCAAAAATTAAAATCAACAAGATGAATACAGTTTGAATTTTGAACATTGGTTTATACGGCTTATTTAATATTTAGCGCCTAAACTACTTCCAATTTTCCAAATGAACAAGCAGGACGGCCTGACTTCTGTAAGAATATTTTGAAAACTTTCTGGATATGAAATCCAATTGCGGCCTTTGCGAAAACCTCCGCGGCCTTCGTGTGAAACCCCGGTAGCTGAAAGCAGACAGCCAAATAAGCTGTTTTTCTTGAATGCCCTAAAAAACCATCAGATCGAAGATCGGATATCGGATATCAGAAATCGGATATCAGTAAACGTGATCGTGATTACAAGCAAGTATTCTGATGATTGCCACAAATTTGATGGTGTCGGGGAGAGGGGACGATTATCCGTCAATTTTCCATTTCCTTGGAGAGCACATACTTTTCTGTCATTTCTCCCTCAATCCGGTTGCCTTCAAGATCAAGCTGAATTACCCGGTTCTCTGCAATGAAATAGAGGTTGGCTTGCTCGCTTTTTTCAATTCCTTTTAACCGTATGGTACTTCCGCCTTCCAGCCATTCATAACTTCCCTTTTGTATAAACGCCTGGTCACTTTTCCCGAGATACCGGGTACGAAGCTCGTAATTTTGTCCCTCGCTGAGTATAAGTGTTGTCTCAATCCCCGCACAATCGGCACAGGGTACCACTCCGGTATAGGTGCCCTCCACATCGAGGCTTGTCCTGGCGTTGTGAACCGGGTCAATTTGACCGGCCGGTTCCTGCTGTCCGGATTTCTTTTCACCGCAGCCTCCTGTAAGCACGATTGCTAATACCACGGGAAGCATAATTTTGACTATTTTCTTTATTATATAGATCACTGATTGTAATATTTACTAAGTACTATTGTGGCGTCAAGTTTAAAATGTCGGTTTAACACTACTGTCATGTCAAGCATGAAATGTCGGTCAAGTCATCGGACCGTGTCCGGCCTTTGACGGATGAGTCAACCCTTGAACCTTCGCAAACATGCAAACATACTTGTTTTTTCGAAAAAACTCATCCGATGACTTTTTTCCAACAACCGTACAATTAAAATTGACAGGACACTACATTTAAATAATTTCGTTTTGCGAAACTCATTATGATTAAAACTTATGTAAATCAAAAGCTCGGAAGTAAACTAATACTGACAGATCAAAATATACTGTCGGATTTTAAGATCTCAAATGATGAATATTATAAAATTTACTTTAACAATTCGGAAACACTTTCAATTTGTGTAGACGGGCTTTTGACGGATCTGAATAAACATCAGATTATCTGCCTTACGCCTCTCCAAAAAGTTTCGCTTCGTTCAACAACTGAAAAATTCATGATGATCATGTTTAACCGTGAATTTTACTGCATACACGAAAATGACGATGAGGTATCCTGCAACGGATTGCTTTTCTTTGGGTCATCCGAAATGCCTGTTTTATCAATCGGAAAGGATGAACAAAAAAAGTTTACGGACCTGTTGAATGTTTTTAAGGATGAGATGGATACCGTTGACAACATCCAGGGGGAAATGCTGAGAATGCTTCTGAAAAGGCTCATAATAAAGTGCACACGTCTTGCAAAAAACCAGCTCACAACCGGAATTGATGACTATGAACGCGACGTCATCAGAAAATTCAATATCCTTGTAGAAAAAAATTACAAGAAATATCGACAAGTTTCCGATTATGCCGGAATGTTGAACAAAGCCCCGAAAACAATCTCGAATATCTTTTCCGCGGCTAATCACAAATCACCTCTCAAAGTGATTCACAACCGTATTCTGCTGGAAGCAAAACGTCATTTATTATTTAGTGACAAGATGTTAAAGGAAATCGCATACGATCTTGGATATGACAGCCAGGCAAATTTCACACGATTTTTTAAAAAAGAGACCGGTGTTTCTCCCACTGAATTCAGAAGAGATCATCCTGAATCAATTTTCGGGAAGAATTGACAAATAAAAAGGAATTGCCGCTATTCACTTCATCCCAAAATTCCTGCATCTTTGAAGTGAATTAAAATAAAAACAATTAAATATATCAAAGTCATGTTTAAACTGAACTGGACAAAAGCAATTATCGCAGGAGTCATCGGAACAATCCTGTTTGATATCGTTGGACTCATCTTCACCGGGCAATGGTGGGATATTCCAGGCATTTTGGGTGAAAAAACAGGCCTCGGAATGGCCTACGGTGTTATTGGGCACTACGCAAATGGCATACTTCTGGCTATCCTTTATTCGGCATTGGCCCCGCATCTCTGGGGCCCCTACTGGATTCGGCCTTTTATCTTCATTGTTGCTGAAACCATTGCACTGGTTTGGATGTTTATGCTGCCCCTGCTCGGCGCCGGAGTGGCAGGAGTTGATGCCAACCCGATGATGCCGGTGGTTACCCTGGTTCGCCACCTCGTTTTTGTAATTCCTTTCATCTTTTTGATTAATAAGGAATACGAGAGCCTGCAAGCTGAATAACCTCACTTTACCAGATAATCGGATTCCCCGGTGAATTTTTTTGCCGGGGATTTTTTTTGCTTTTCGCTTAATCTCCGATAATCTGATACATTGCTGTGTTCATGGCATTGGCTGTAACCGTGCTTTACCGGGACACACCCCTGTAATGACTTAAATCACCTGACGGTGTTTAAGTCATTTCTGTCCCGTCTCGAGAGGGGATGATTGTCATTTCATTTATTTAAATTGTGTGTTAAATATTGTTTTGTCTAATAAAATTTTCTGTCTATGGAGTTAAAAGAGTTTCATTCCGATATCATCATTGAACCGTTCAGAATCCGGTCGGTGGAGCCGGTGCATTTTAAAACGATGGATGAGCGAAGGCAAATCCTTGAAAAGGCCGGGTTCAATCCCTTTCTGATCAAAGCCGAAGATGTGCTGATCGACCTGCTGACCGACAGCGGAACCGGTGCCATGTCGTCGCGGCAGTGGGGCGGGATGATGGCAAGTGACGAGTCTTATGCTGGATCATCGTCATTTTACAGGTTTGAATCCGCCGTACAGGATATCACCGGGTACAAACATGTGATCCCCACACACCAGGGGCGTGCCGCGGAAAATATCCTCTTTACTACCATTGCAGGTAAGGGTGATATCATCCCGAACAACACTCATTTCGACACCACGCGTGCCCATGTGGAGCATACGGGAGCCGAAGCCCGTGACCTGGTCATTCCGGAAGGCCGGCAGCCCCGCACCGATCACCCGTTTAAGGGAAACATGGACCTGCAGGCACTTGAAGAGCTGATCCGGAAGGAAGGCCCGGAAAAGATCCCGGCTGTTATGCTCACGGTCACCAATAATTCAGGCGGAGGACAGCCGGTAAGCATGGCCAACATACGGGCCGTTTCAGAACTGGCCCGCGAACACGGCATTCCTTTCTTTCTGGATGCCTGCCGGTTTGCCGAAAATGCCTGGTTCATCAAAATAAGAGAGGAAGGATATTCGGATAAATCACCGGTTGAAATAGCGCGCGAAATGTTCGGTTATGCCGATGGCTGTACGATGAGTGCCAAAAAAGACGGCATGTCGAACATCGGGGGGTTCCTGGCTTTGAACAGCGATGAACTGGCTGCGCAGTGCCGAAGCCTGGAAATTCTGACCGAGGGATTCCCCACATACGGAGGCATGGCCGGTTACGATATGGAAGCCGTGGCGCAGGGCCTTTATGAAGCCCTGGATGAAGGCTACCTGAGGTATCGAGTGCGGTCCATTGCCTATCTCGGTGAAAAGCTCACTAATGCGGGAATTCCTATCGTTCAGCCAACCGGCGGACATGCCGTTTACATCGATGCCAGGGAGATGCTGCCGCACATCCCGGCGAAGCAGTACCCGGCCTGGTCGTTTAACAATGCTTTATATCTGCTGGGCGGTGTGCGTGGTGTGGAAATCGGTACGGTGATGTTTGGCCTGCAGCCCGACGGCACCGAAAAGCCTGCCGCGATGGAACTGGTTCGCCTCGCCTTTCCGCGCCGGGTCTATACCCAAAGCCACGTCGATTACCTTGCGGAGGTAATTATTGCCGCAAATGAGCAGCGCGAGCGTCTTAAAGGATACAAAATTATCAAACAGCCGGATGTGCTCAGGCATTTTTCGGCGAGATTTGAGGAGGTGTAATGCAGTCGTGCCATCCCGACACAACCGTGTTGGGATTGTTGTTGCCCCGTCCGGCGGCGGGGCTGGGTAACATGACGCAGCTCAATCTCCTGAAAAAAACCTCACCCGCCCATAATATGATTTGATTGCGTAACTCAAGCCGTTATCAAAACAAAAATCTCCCATAGGGGCATGATACAACACAGGCCGGCATTTCAATGCCGGGGCAAAGAGACAACATCATCGCAAAGTCCGCCTCCGATCGAGCGTAACCCATATTCCAAAACAAAAACACTCCGCATCGGGGGGGCGACACAACGGGCTGAATAACTAAATAACCATAATTCGATTTACTAAACCTCTTGGATTAAAACAAATGTTTTGAACGGATTTGATTTTACCTCTATTAAACATCTGCCATAATTCCCATTCCTGATTTTAGTAGTGATTTTTATCTACTTTTTTAGTATTTAGTACAAAATAAAATTCTCATCAACCGGTCTATGGATAGCGAAATTCTGACATGGCTTTTTATTGGAGGCGGACTGATATTGATGCTGCTTGAGCTATTTGTGCCCGGCGGTGTGGCTTTGATATTGGGCATTAGTGGTTTGGGGGTCGGGCTGCTTCGATTCCTTGGGCTATTAACTGATCCCGGATCCGCTGTTGCCGTATGGCTCCTCTCTTCGATTGGCCTGACTCTTGCCATTCGTCCCTTTATCAAAAAATATTTTAAAAGTGACACTTTTACCAAAATTGCCGATGAAGATTATGAGGCAATGGATAAAATTGCCGAAGTGACCGAGTCATTGACAGATCATGACAACAGCGGACGGATCCGGTTCAACGGAATCTCCTGGCAGGCACGCTCAATGGAAGGGCGTGTCGAGGCAGGCCAAAAGGTGCGAATCAAATATCGCGAAAACACTACATGGATTGTTGAGCCTATGGGCATCATCGATCCGCCCGGTGCTCAACTCAAAGAAAAAAATAAAAACTGATTATGTGGACTACACTGCTCATCCTGCTTGTTATTTCCTATTTCATTCTAACGCGCCTTTTTATCATTGTTGAAATGCGTGAAGAAGTGATCCAGGAACGACTCGGAAAGTATAAAAAAACACTCAAACCCGGCTTTCATTTTCTTATACCGTTTATCGACCGTGCGGCTTACCACCAGGAAATGCGCGAACAGGTACTGGATGTACCCAGCCAGACATGTATCACCAAGGATAATATTGAAGTGGCTGTAGACGGACTGGTTTATCTGAAGGTGATGGATTCACACAAAGCCAGTTATGGTATCTCGAATTACCATGCGGCTGCGGTTAATCTCGCCCAGACGACCATGAGAAGTGAGATCGGAAAAATCACGCTTGATGATACTTTTTCGGAACGTGAGATGATGAATGAAAATATTGTTCGCGAAATCGATAAGGCTGCCGATCCCTGGGGAATAAAAGTGCTGCGTTATGAAATCAAGAATATCCGTCCTTCAAATGAGATTATCGATACAATGGAGAAGCAGATGGAAGCCGAAAGGGAAAAACGGGCTGAAATCACCAATTCCGAGGGTTACAGACAGGCACGGATCAATGAATCGGAAGGAGAGCAGAAAAACCAGGTTCTGGTTTCCGAAGCGCAGCGCCAGCGGCGGATTAATGAGGCGAAAGGCCGTGCCAGGGAGATTGAACTTGTGGCAACCGCTACGGCGAAAGGGCTCAAAAGGGTTGCTGATGCAATAAAAAAACCCGGAGGCGAAATGGCTGTAAAAACCAAGCTGGTTGAGCAGTATATCGACCAGTTCGGCAAGATTATTAAAAGTACCAATGTATCTGTACTTCCTGTTGAAACGGCCAACCTGAAAACATTTTTTGAAGGTGTGGAAAAAGTCAGCAATCATACTCAAAACAGACAGCCGAATCCTGCTGCTAAAAATACGGAGAAGTGACCATGGAAATTTTCGAAATCATCAGTAAAGTATTACTCGGACTTTTTGCAATCTATCTCACTTTCAAATTCCTGCAGGCACTTCGGCTGGTTCCCAATCAGTTTGCCCATATTGTAGAAAGGCTTGGGAATTATCACAAAACGCTCGCCCCCGGGTTTCATGCGTTGATTCCTTTTATCGATAAGGTAGTGTATAAGCAGGATCTCCGTGAAGAGACCATTGAAGTAGAGCCCCAGGAATGCTTTACGAAAGACAACGTGAAAGTCGAAGTTGACGGTGTGCTGTACCTGAGTGTGGTTGATCCTGTGAATGCCAGTTACGGAGTTACAAATTACCGCTATGCAGCCGTACAGCTAGCCCAGACAACAACGAGATCAGTCATTGGATTGATGGATCTCGATCAAACTTTTGAGGAACGGGCCATGATGAGCCGGGAAGTGGTAAACGTGCTTGGTGAAATTGAGCAGCTATGGGGTATTAAAGTACACAGGTACGAGATTAAAAATATCATGACTCCCAGAACCGTGCAAAAAGCAATGGAGCGGCAGATGACAGCCGAGCGAGACCGTCGAGCCATTATTGCCAAATCCGAGGGTGTTCGCGATTCAAATGTGAATGAAGCCGAAGGTATGCGGGCCGAGATTATCAATATCTCCGAAGCAGAAATGCAGCGACGTATAAATGAAGCCGAAGGCCGGGCACAGGAAATTGAAGCCATTGCCGAGGCAACTGCAAGCTCCATCGAACAAATAGCCGAAGCCCTTTCCCAGCCAAAAGGCGAAGAAGCGATGAAGTTGCAGCTTAAAGAAAAATACCTGTCCGTTATGGAAGGCCTGGGAAGGAAAGATAACCAGATCATCCTGCCTAAAGATATAACGAATTATGATGCACTTTTAAGCGGATTATCAATAGATAAGAAGATTGACTAAGTTAATGTAAGCGGTTGAATTAACCGAAGCCATTAAGGGAAGTACGAAAAACTAAAAAGTTTATATAACTGTGACAACTTCTGGCTGTCTCCTGCGATGATTTCATTTCGTGACTCAAGGCAATATCAAAAAATCCTCTATGGGGGATGATACAACACAGACCGGCATTTCAATGCCTGGGCAACGAGAGGCATCATCGCAAAGGCCCCCACCAACGGGAGACGACATAACTTTTAAAAGCTGACACCTGCCGTTAAATAAAAGCTTCTTGCCTGTGCAGGAATGATGCCGGGCCCCGGATAACCGGTAGCGCGCCTGGTAAAAAATTTATTATCGGTCAGATTGTTCACACCTGATTCGAATGTAAATCTGTTCAGGCTGTATTTAAAAGAAACATCCATGACGGTATATGATGGGATAATACCTTCAATGGCCGTAGGAGTGCGAACAGCGTTGGTAGCATCCGAAAAATGTTCACCTACATAGGTAAATTGGTATGAGGAGTGGAAGTTACCCATTCCAAAGTTCAGGCCTGTTTTCAGGTTAACCGGCGGCACCAGCTCAACTTCATTTCCTTCGATGCCGTTTTCATCTGAATTCGTGTAGGTAGCCGAAATAAATGAAATATTGGTAAAGACCGATAGCCTGACCGGGCTGTAGGAATCCACAAAGAGCTTGAACATATCAACCTCAAAAAACCCTTCAAAACCATAGATATTGGCATCGGCTACATTGGTCCGGAATCGGAATGTTCTTTCTACCAGGTTATTGAACCGGGGATCGGGTTCACGTCTAAGAATCGAACCGATACGGTCATTGTACGAAAGATGAAACAAGGTCACATCATAATTCAAGAGATTCCTGACATTGCCCCTTGCGCCAAGGTCTATATTAAAACCACGTTCATCCCCAATATCCGGATCTACTTCCAGGCTTCCGATATCAACCCGGATATCATTAAAGTTAACTGCACGGTAATTCTGAGAAAAATTCCAGTACACTTCCAGTGCATCGCTGTCTTTATAGCTCATTCCAACACCAAAAAATACAAATGAACGCTCGTCACGGCGTTCTTCCGGGATTACTTCATCCACCAGGATATTTCCGGCCAGGTCTTCTGAAACCTCCCTGAAAAAACCATCCGATTCGGTTTTTATATATTCGAACCGGACACCCGGTGTCAGGCTGAACTTATCAGTGATATTAAACACATTTTCGGCAAATACCGACATATTTTTACTTGGCAGGTCAAAATCGGAATCAAGCCTGTTCGGATCGTCAAAATTAAAATTGGGATCTGAACCATCTGTACCGTCTCCTTCCTTTCTCACTGTAGATCCGTTGTAATATCTTGTTCCGACCAACAGTGCCGAAATATTATTTAAAAAAGAATATCGGTGCATCAGGCGCGTTTCATTTCCCCAGTTTCTGAATTTGTCAGTCAAAAAATCACGATTGCCACCAAAATCGACCCTGTCAATTCTCCCCAGGTTACCGAGCGCATCCCGTGATGCAATCAAGCCGAAAAACCGGGTGTTAATATTTGTCATGCTCGAAAATTTGTAATCGGCAATTGCGGAGATAAGATTCCAGTTAACCGAAAACCAGTTACGTTCCCGGTTTGACTGGGATGGGTCTTGCTCAAATTGTGCATCCGTTAACCCTCCCGGCTGCTGCTGCAGGTAAGTCATAAATGTATACTCTGTCTGAACCTTAAAATCAGGAGTGAAATTGTATTTAAAGGATCCGAATGCCGTATGCTGATCAAGATTCGAATTCGGCCTCCATCCGTCACTTCGTTTGTATTGATAAAACGCATAGTAGTTCATTTTACCCACAGTTCCCCCGACGCTGTTAAAGGAAGTAAACAGACCGTTTGCGCCTCCGGTCTGGTTTGTTTGCAACTGAAAAGGTTTTTGCCTCGGGCCTTCCTTGAAAACAAAATTCACAACCCCTCCAAACTGGGTTCCATATTGCAGGGATGAAGCCCCCCTGATGATTTCAACCCTTTCCAGGGCCTGAGACGGAGGCGTATAATAGCTTTCGGGATACCCGAGTGCATCGGCTGAAATATCGTACCCGTTTTGACGCGTATTGAAGTTTGAATTCCGGTTCGGGCTCAACCCTCTTCCGCCCAACCCCAACTGTACCCCTGCTCCGTCACTTTCCCAAATATTCAGGCCGGCAATTTTACCATAGATTTGCCTGCTGTTATTTGCCGCTAAATTTGCTGTAACATTTTCAAAATTGATAACCTCATTTTTTTTGGCATCGTAAATTGCAGAATTTTCAACAGGCCTAAGCCTTGCCACGCCAAGGCTTGATTCACTCCGGTCGCCGACTGTAATCTCATTCAATGACTCTTCAAGCAAAGACAATTTGAAATTAACTTCGATATCGCGATTTGTAATCCTGATCTTTTTTGATTCTGACCGTTTTCCGATATAAAGGCTGGTAACATAATAAGTGCCGGCGCTGAGGCTGTCAATTTGATAAAAGCCGTTAGTATCGGTTCGTCCGGTGAGTGAATTGTTGCTGTGTATTGAAACCGGACTATCCGGCTGATTAGTTTTAAGTGAATCCGTTACAAAAATTTCCGCCCCTTCAAGCGGCCGGTCATCTTTATCGGTTACAATACCTGTGAGCCGGTATGTTTGAGCAAAACTATCGGATATGCTAAATCCAAGAGTTACCGGGATAATTAAAAGTAAAATTGATTTAAATAATTTCATGAACAGAATCCGGAATTTCATTAAGATTTTTCAAATGGTACTACCCACTCTTTGTGTTTAAATCCTCTTTCAAGGGCAGCAAGATCAACATCGGGAGCGATAAACGGGCGACTGGGCCTCCCGTTTAATGTCACATATGACTCCACCGTTACTTTAACATTTTCAACGCCCTTTTTTTCATATACCTCTTTCAGATGATGGGCAAATTGCAGAATCATATCCGGCTGGGTAGCCATCATTTTTTCCTGGTTGGGGGTTAGATACTCCCAATTAGGTATATTCCACGAATTACCCGAATCCCCTTCATGAACTGTGAAAGAAGCATATCCCGCCTTTTCCATCAGCATAACGCGCCAGGAGAAACGGTAACCCTGCTCGGTCCAGAACAGATTCCCCGGATAAAGTGCATATCTAAAAGGCAAAAAAAGCTGAAGCAGAAAGTGGACAGATAAAAGAAATGTAAGTATTAAAAGGGTGCTTTTTTTAGGCTGATAGGATCTTGAACTACTCTCTGTGAAAGAATTGGTCTGGATGGATGAAACTTTACTAATCACCTGATTAAAAAGTTTTCTCGCCTGTCTAATCAGTTTTTCGTGAAACTCAGATGAAAAGAAGATGAGGGTGGATAGAATCATGATAAAAGGGAACATTCCGATCTGAAACAAGGCGTAGGTCATTAAATGAAAGCCTATTACTGCTATATAGGCGGGTATGCGTGTCGGTTTATACAACAGGAAAAAAACGATAGTCAAATCATAAAATGCGCCTGCCCAGCTAAAAAAAAAGGCAGTTTCCGGGTACGTCAGCCATTCTCCAATTACAGGTAGGTGTGAATTAGCCGGAAGCCATATTTTCAACGGCATTGCCCGGAACAGCCAGTCACTGTTTAATTTAGCCAGGCCCGCAAAGAAATAAACCAGACTGAGCTGAAGCTTGAAAATGTTGATATTCCAGGCCGGGACCTTATCAACTTCAAGTTCCGGTTTTCTGAGTACATCAAGCGAAAAACTGCGGTTTGCCGGAACAAGAATTAACAGAAAAGCGATAATGCTTACAAAGTAATAGTGATTGAGATAATTGCTTTTATCAATCAGTTCAATATAAGTGAATGAGAGAAAAAACAGGATGCTTGCGATTCTGTAACGATAACCAAGCATAATGCATAATGCCGACAAGCCGACAATTAAAAAAAGAGTGTACATGCCGTATTCACCCAATGGCTGTACCCAGTCGAATCCGTAAAATGTGAAAAAGTAGTCAGGTTTTACATAAAGCTCGTAGATCCAGCCCCGCAGTGCGAAGCGTACCGTACTTACTAGCATAATAAAACCGAACAGGACGCGGAAAACCGCAAGCGGAGCGACAGATGTTTGTGAGGAAATAAATTTTTTCATCACACGGTTTTAATTAATTCGATGCATTAATCACCGTCATTATCCTGGAACGTAATTGAAATTCCAAGGCGGGAAGCCATATCGGCTTTCATTAAAACCACCAAATCCTGCATTTCCTGAAAAGCGTTTAATACGGGGTCATTATCGGTTTCAATTTGAGCTGAAAGAGGGTCACTCAATGCTTCGAGAGAAGCGATTGCTTCATTCAGTTCCGTGCCGGTATTGTCAGCTAAATCTTGAGCATCCAGTGCGATAAGATTATCATTTAACCCGAGGCCTTGTTCGCCGTTCAGGCTGTTTCCAAAGTAGAGCCTGCTAACGGTTCTCATATTTTCAATCGCCAGCTCTACGGAGTATCCTCCGTAAAATGCTTCGGCTGCTGAAGGCCTCGGAATATTTGCACTTCGAACACCGGCCGGTATACCAATTTTACCATCCCTGATAAAGCGTTCATAGTGAAGGATGAAAGCATTGATAAGCTGTCCAAGCGAACTTCCCACATCAACACCGGCATTACTTTCGTCCAGAAATTCGGCTATGAAGTTACCATCCTCCGGGCTCCATGCTTCATAAGTTGCATCCACCGCCGATTTGATAAGATCGATGTTTTCCTGAAGATACTGTAACCTGTTGTCAGCATTTGAATCATCGGTATATGCGGCCACGACGTCAGCATCACTTTCACCGACTCCGTGTAACAGGTAACCCAGGGCGGGAAATCCTGCTGCATCACGGTTTCCAATCGTATTCAGGTTAAAATCACCCGATTCTATGTTCGAATCTATTTTATCAGTATCAGCGGGAAATGTATTGAGAATGACACGCAGAATATTCGATTCGGCAGGGCCAAACTGGAACACATTTGCATTTTGCCAGGAAAGCCTTGCCTCTTTCAAATTATTTTGTGCAGAAGATAACGTTGTCTCATTAGGATCCGAGGCAAATTCGTCCAGGCTTGAATTCAATTCATCAACGTTGCTTTTCAGTTCTTCATAAGACGGAAGTATGATGTTGTTTCCAAAATTGTTTAGCATCTCAGCTCTGTCAAAATCATTTTCATCTGTATTTGTTACGCTGTTATCACTCCCACAGGCATACAAAATGGATGCTAAAATGAGTAAAATTGCCGGTGTTATAGATTTAAAAAATTTCATGGAATACGGATTTTATAAATAAAAGGAGCTTTGCCGGATATTATTTCCGGCAAAGCTGCAAAATTAAAGATTATTATAAGTTAAATTTTTATCAATTAGAGGTCGTCCTGAACCGGTTCAAGCTTTGGATAAATCTCTACCAATGTTGATTTGGCGTTATTTAAGCCTGCCGGGGTTACGTTCCAGAAATTGCCGTCCTGACCAAAATCGGTTTCCTGTATTTGTTCAATTTGTTCAAGTGTAATCTTTCTTCTGGGGCTGTATTTCA
>CAYPZI010000042.1:17254-22110 GCA_964415185.1 uncultured Balneolaceae bacterium
GGCCATGGAGATGTGAAATCAAGTGGCGGATCCCAGTAGCCAAAGGCTTCATCCCAGCCGTGTTCCATGGGTGTATCGTTACTTCCATCCCGGAAATCAACATTTTCAACAGCATCTCCTGTCCTGCTGTCGGTCAGATACACATTAAAGATTTGGTTGAAGAAAACAGCACCCATTAATCCTTTTTCAATAAACTGGGTAAATTCCCTTCCGTTTTCATCGACAAGAATAGTATTTCCGCTGTTTTCCCGTACAATCAAACCGGCTGTGCCATTTGAAGCGGTAACTCCGCTTGCGCCGGCTTCACTGGCTGAAGCTGCTCTTGCAAACAGGTCTTCAAAGAGTTGATTGTCGAGATCAGGAGCAAATGTTTTGTTTTTTAGCTGCCGATCGGAAGTGAATGAAAAATTTCCAGCTCCATTTCCGCCGGTATTTTCAAACATATCCAAAAAATCCTGTTCAAAAACCATTTCACCACGATCAGCACGGCCAATATAGGCTTTGATCTCCTCTACCATGTCAAGACGGTCGGTTTGGCCGGGATGATGAACCGTGCTTTCACCGCTTCTTGTGAAGACATAAGTTTCAGGAGTTTCGATTAATTTTCCTGTAGTAACTTTTGCAGAAATTTCAGATTCCTGTCCTGCCTGATCTGTTAAAGTAAACAAAAGGGAAAATTCGGTTCCAAGCATTGATTCAGCAGGAATCTGAAACAAATGAGTAAATTCCTGGCTTGTTGCGCCTTCATTGACGTTTAATGTCTCCGGTTCACCGCCATCTACAGAAAGGTTTAATGATTGTATTCCTTCTTCTGCTTCGAGGGTAAAGCTCAGTTCAACCTCGGTTCCGCGGCCTCCGGTAACTTCCAGATCCTGCCCGTTAATTCCGGGTGCAGCCGTGTCGTTGTTATTATTGTCACAAGCGGAAAACAAAAGAACAGTTGACACCATTGCCAACGAGAGAAAAGATAATTTGTTAGACTTCATTACAATTACAACTATTTTTGGGTTTTGTGTTTTAAATTCGAGACAAAGTTATCGTTATTTATATTAAATCTAAATACAAATTAAGGGCGTGAGGCAAAAAAATCTAAAATACCAGATAAAGAGAGGCTTTTTAAAAACTTTTGTTCTGATTTAAATTTAATAAAAAAAGTAAAATCAATATGTTGCAGAGTTTATTTCTTTATACAAATTTTTAAAAAAAATATTCTTCTCATGACTAGCACAAGTTTATGCAATGCTTCACAGAACTCAAACAGGAAAGAAAATTGAGTTTTATTGCTGCGCAAAACAAAAACTATTACCCCGCATTAAACCGGAACTGCCAATTGAGACCTTGTCCCTTTGCCTGCCTCCGATTCAATTTTCAGCTCTGCCTTGATGGATGCCGCTCTTTTTTTCAGGTTCTTCATTCCGTTACCTTTACTCAGGATTGATGTATCAAATCCGGAGCCATCGTCTTCTACCGTCAGGTTTAAATGGTCAGAATTATTTTGAATGGAAATTTTGATTTCATCCGCTTCGGAGTGACGCACTGCATTCGTAACAAGTTCTTTGTATATAAGCCAAAAGTGCTGCCGCACCTCCAAAGAAGGTTTACCATTCACATTTTCAGGGAAGTCGAAGGTGTGCCTTATATTTTTGCTTTCAAGTAAATCCGCTGCATATTTCCGGCACCTTGCAATTAATTCTTCCCAGTCATCATGATCGGGATTTATCACCCAAATAATATCCTTGATTTTATCTTTAGCCTGTTCCGCACTTGTTGTTATCAGTTTCATAAACCTGTTTTCAGCCATTTCAGGATTTTGCTTTCCGATCGCTTCGGCAAAATACCCGATACTGATCAGCGTGGCACTCACCTCGTCGTGCAAGTCACTTGCAATGCGGTTTCTCATTCTTTGAATTTTGAGAATCTGGTTAATACGAATCTTGTGAATAGTGTATAAAACACTGCAAATAACGAAAAGATAGAGAAAATAAGCCCACCAGGTTCTGTACCACGGGGGAAGTATCTCAAACGAGAATGAACCCGAAAGCCCGGCAGCATCATACTGGTTTCTGCTGCGCACTTTAAACGTGTACTGCCCTTCGGGTAAATTGGTATAATCTTTCTGGGTTTCGAGTGTCCAGGTACTCCAGTCACTGTCGAAACCCTCAAGCATGACCTGGTACCTGTTTTGTGCGGGATTCAGGTAACTGCCCGCTGCGTATGCAAACCGGAGTTCATTATCCCTGTAAGGCAGTGCAACAGTTTTCTCGGGATCCTGGAATCCGCCATACAGCAAGGAATCATTTCTGACAAATACCCCGGTAACCCGTGTATAAAATGGCGCCGGAATATACTCCTTATTATCCTTCAAAAGATATACCCCATCCGTACCCGAAAACCAGATTGTTTCGTCCAAACATTCGATATCATATACGGATTCGTTCGGCTTGCGGGCAATGTCTTTGTACAGGGCTTCTTCAAATTCCCAGCCCGGCTGCGTTCGCCTTCCCTGTTTTATTTTTCTTCCCGCCCGGAGCCAGATGCTTCTCTCATTACACGATTCAAATACCGATACCTGTTGAGAACTGACATCATCATCCTCAATGGAATCATCTTTATAAATAACGCCTTCATCCGGATTCATGAGATAGAGCCCCTTTATCGTCCCAATTAAAAATATTCCGTCATGCTGTTCAATAAAATACGTTTGATCAGGACTTTCGGGGAAAGGGTAGCCATCCAGATGCCTGCCATCCAATCCATATTCCGTGATAGCCTCATTGTCTAAAACCCACAGCTTGTCCCGGTACAAAATTAAATCCGAGATTCGATCAGAATGTGAGACCAATAGTTCCGGTTCAAGCCGATTTTGTGTGTCGGCTTCATGGATTGTGTTATTTGATGTAAGGTAAATAACAGGATTTTCTCCACTGCTGTAAAGGTGGGTGAAAACTTGCGATATTGACTGGGTAACCATGCCATTCTCAACCACTTTCACACCTTCGGGATCGGCTGCGATCAATTTTGAACCTGCACGGGTGACATCATAAATTCTTGCTACTCCGGGCACCTTATTTATTTCAGGCAAAAAATTACTGTTCAGATCTGTTTTAATCGTATAGAGTCCTTCGGTTGAACCCGCATACACACTTGAATCAACAGAAACAATGTTCGTAATAATGCCTTTCAATCCGGCCCTTTCATCAATCCGGGTCACAGGTTTATTCAGATAAATACGGCTAAGCCCGTTATCAAGGGCAGCCCAGAGTGTGGATTCACTGTCGGCAAATACATCATATACAATATTGGTGGACAGCCCTTTCTCTTCATCGATGATATTCAGCAACTTACCCGATTCATCTATGATCAGAACACCTCCTTTCAGAGTAGCTATGGCAATCTGTCCGTCTTGTAATTTTGTTGTGCGGTAGATATTGAAATCCGATACAAGCCGGCTTGCACGATTTTTGACCGGCGTAAACCGTCCGTTTCTGTATTCCGTAATACCGTGTTCACGGGAAAATACGAGCGAGTGACTTTCAAAATTTTCTATACTGAAAACCTTGTCATCAGAAAAAAGCCCGCTTCCTTCAACTTCGGTAAATTTATCCCCGTCTATTTCATAAAATCCCTTGCCCTCAAAGCGGGTTATCATACGCTCACCAAGAGTCAAAAGCTGATCAAAATCTTGATCTGCCTCAATCACTTCAACACTGCCGGTATTCAATTTATAACGTAAAAGATAATCGGGCGTTTGAAAGTAGATTGAACCATTGAATTCTGCCGTCCTCCAAATATAGCCGTAGTTAAGCGAATCCAAACCATGCTCGTCATGCAGGCTGTGCAGCGCAACATTTCCGAGGCTGTCACTTGTGATATAACCGAAATCATCAAAACCGCCGTAATAAACATTGTGGTCGCTTGCCAGAAACAATGTACGCTTTATTTCCACCGGTTTGGACAGGTAGGCAGTGCCCCATTCAACGCCGTCATAAGTTAACAAACCGGCTGAGTTGCCGATAAACATCAGGCCTGATGAATCCTGCGCTAAAGCCCAGTTTTGACGGTTATTTTGATAATCTTCGGGGGAGATATTCTGGATTAAGGGTATGCCCTGTCCTTCTGCCAGTACAGGCAATAACAGCAGTAAAAATAAAAAACCTTTTATTATACCTAGTGTTGACATTTTAAATCATGTATCACCTTCAGGATGATGTACTGAGGGATCTATATGATTAGCCAACTCTATAGCACCTTTGGGAAACCCATTTTTAAAACAAGCTATCAACTTTATTTTATTTTCTGGAATTGATAATACCTCAATACTGTCCGGATTTACATTTTCCGGCAAGATGAGTCTTAAGCCAACAATATTATTTTGAGATTTAGAAGGAACCAAAGGTGATTCAACTATGAAACATATATTTTTTTTGCCACGAAAATCCAATAAATCGGCTGACTTTCCCGGATCAATAGGTATTTTCACTCTGCTGTTGCCATTTTTTATGTAGAGAATAATCGATTTATCGATATTATTGATAAAAACATCTTTGTGATTACTATTGGACATAATTGATCTGTTTAAATGCTTGTTAATATGTATTAAGATTTACAAAAAAACAACGTAGAAGAATCAGTCACAATTAAGGATAATAAAATGATAAAATCCACTGACTCGGCAATTTGTTACAAAGTTTCCGGTTTTGAGGATCCAGGAGTTTTAGAACCACAACGGGCACAGCGGACTCACAGCGATCACCGCGAAGAGTTTGCTTTATAATGAACTCTCTGTTCGCTGTGTGCCTCCTGTGCAAGATAAAGCAAAAAACGGGCGTACTCTATTGTCGTGTCAATGATTAAAT
>CAYPZI010000043.1:0-21855 GCA_964415185.1 uncultured Balneolaceae bacterium
GCCGAAACAGCCAGTTCCAGGAACATATCGTCTTTGGGATCACGGCAGGCTTTAATTTTCTCATGGGTATCTACTACCAAATACATGTTACTGACGTGGATGATATTCTTCCCCAAAAAGGTTTTTCGTGGTCTGCTCGTCCAGTTCCATAATTTCCTGAAAAACTTCCAGGGTAAGGCCGTTTTGCTTTGCCTCCTTACCGAGTTTATCCAAAAGTTTTGTCATCTCAGCATCATCCTTCTCAAGGGCATAGTTAAGAATCGTATTGATTTTTCTGGAAGCATTCAATTTGGTGTCATCAGAGGCGTATTTCCACTTTTTAGCGGTCTTTTCATCTACTTCAATTACGATACGTTCCATCATTCTTCTGTTTTGTTTATTTCAATTTTAAATATACAAAAAAGTCAAAGTGTAAAATATGCATAAAAAAAGCTTCTATCCTCATCAAACGGGGCCGGCCAAAAAACCAACGGCCAAAATGGCTCGGATACAAACAAGCCTGAAGCGGTGGCCTCTGATTCAAATAATCAGGAAAGATTGACGGAGGAGAAACAGGATAAATGGCTGCAAGCGGGATTAACTGTTAAAAGAAGCGGGTTAGGTCCGGATATCTAAAAAATAAATTACGCTTTCATGGTAATAAAATGAACTGCTTTATATCTTGTTTAGAATTAGTCTAAGTTATATATTCACATTATTATTTAGACCGGTTCTAAAATGCAGGATTACTTTTTGGTTGTAGTCTATGTCACTCATCAGAGTTACAAGAAGTTCAGGACTGAGTAACCGTAAAGAGTCTAAAACAATTTACGATGCCTGTTGGGAAAAAGTATATGCTGTTTGTTACAACAATACCCGGAATGTGGAGCTGTCGCAGGTTAAATAACTGAAAGCCGGATACGCTGTTAAAAAAAGCGGATTGGGTCCGGTACCCACCCGCATTATATGGATTTATTATCCATCTTAATGTGGTACAAACTATATCAATTGCAGGTTTGCAAAGACACATGCTGCTTACCTTCAATCAAACATAAAATAAATCTGATTATAAAAATCAATAATTAACATGAACAAATTAATACCACTGCTCACCTTCACTATTCTTTCACTTTTGGTTCAACCTGCCCTTATGGCACAGGAATTGATTATTGGTGAGGAACTTATTGAACCCGGAATCCGGGTCATATTTGAAGGTGCGGTGAAAGATGATGTAACTCCGCGTCCTCAAAACCTGGAAGAATCCAAAACAGATGTACACATTGAAGCACGGGTTAACTGGGCTTCAGATCCCTCCATAAATGTTCCCGAAGGCACGCCGAGAGGTGGTTTTGTGGGTTACATAAATCTGAGTGCAGAGGTAACCAATGAACGCACCGGAGAAACCCTGCAAGTTGACCTTATTCCTCATATCAACCTCGTGGATAATTTACATTATGCCCGGAATATTCCGTTGCCGGGGGAAATTGATGATCCGTTCACTGTGGTATTTCACGTCCTCCCCCCGGAGCCGCTGGACCTGGCCCTGCACAAAGATTGGCGGGATAACCACGGCAGCCGTCTGTTCGACGAACAAAGTTTCCGTTACACGGGTGTGGACTTTGAGGAGATTGCCCGGGCGACCCGCAGGTAAGTTTAAACCCTCCAAGGGTTCCAAACCCTTGGAGGGTTCTGAGGGATTTGCAGAAGCCCTGTTGCTTTTAGAGGTGCAGGAATTGATTAATGAGCAGTGTGATAAATAAGCAGCCTGACAACTTTAAGCAAAAAAGATTTGAAAATCATAGACATTAGTCTTAAATTTATAGACATTATTCATTAAAGCTAATTTACCATGTCTAAAAACTCCGGAAATTCAATATCAACAGCCGAAAAAGTACAGGAAGTGGCCCTTAAATACCAGGCCAACGAAGATAGAGTATTTATTATGGTAAACAGGGCACAAAGCGGGCTTCCCGTATCCGCTTTTTACGATCTTATTGAAATATCCGGCCTCTCTAACGAAGAACTGGCAGGCCTCCTCGATCTCTCATACAAAACGATACAGCGCTACCAAACAGACGGGAAAAAACTAAATGCCCAAAACAGTGAACAGCTCCTGAAAATGATTGCCCTATATCAAAAGGCCGAAGAGGTTTTTGGTGATCTTGAATCGTTTAACCGCTGGCTTCGAAAACCGTCCGTCGGTTTGGGTAACCAGGCTCCATTCTCTTTTTTGCAAACTTCCGGCGGTATCGATCTGATCCGCGAAGAGCTGCTCCGTATCGAACATGGGGCGCTTGCATAGGCAACGATGAACGTTTACCGGATTACAACGGCGAAATGGGCGGATAAAATTTCCGGTTCCGGATACCCGGCAAGGTGGAATTCCAAAGGAGTATATGTTATCTACACGGCATCAAGCCGTGCACTGGCCTGCCTGGAAAACCTTGTGCACCGGTCCGGGGAAGGGTTGCACCACCGGTTTAAGATTATTGAGATTGAAATACCTGATCACGTATCCAAACAAAAAATTGATCCCGGCGGGCTTCCGGCTGAGTGGTACAAAACCGAACAGTATCACGTTTGCCGCGAGATCGGTGACCGGTGGATTGAGGAAGAAAACAGCTTGCTGCTGGAGGTTCCTTCATCCATTATTCGGGAAGAGACCAATGTGCTGATCAACCCGCATCACCCCGAATGTAAGGAAGTGAAGATAGCCGGTGTCCATGATTTCAGGTTTGATGTGAGGTTGTGATGATGATTTACACTTTGTTGAGAACGATGGTCTTTTTAAACTGATTTATTTGATGGATAGTGTCATATCTGGGATGAAATGGCGGATAAACCCGCAATGTTTCTTTTCAAAAAAAGCGGTAAGAAAAGCACTACTAATAGATAAATGAGAAAAACATTGCGGGTTTCCTTTGAACACTAGCCGACATTTTACGATTGACTTAACATTAGTGCCGTTACCATTAAATTAGATATGTATACAGATTGATCATTATCTGGCATTGAACAGGATTTCTCTGCAAATTTTACTATATGTATTTACTGGTAACGGTACAAGACCGACACCGGCAAGACTGGTAAAATTTGAAAATCTGTCAACTTTATATATGTATTGCCTAAAACAAAGAAGAATTCGAAGAGCTGGAAGAGGGATTAGCAAAAGCTCTGCTTCTTTTCGAGGTGCATTTAAGGATCAACACGAATTAACCCGTAATTTCCCTATGTTATTATCATTGACATCAATTAAAAATTTTCTCATTCATGTTTGAAAAAATAGTAAATACCGACTCTTCAAAAACCACACTACTGATTCGCCTTATGGTCGGCTCGGTTTTTTTATCTGAAGGCATTCAAAAGTTTTTGTATCCGGCACAGAGAGGTGTGGGAAGATTTGAGCAGATGGGTTTTCCGGCGCCGGAGTTTTTCGGTAATTTTACAGGCCTGTTTGAAATCCTGGCAGGTCTTCTCATTCTGGCCGGCCTGTTTACCCGAATCGGAGCACTGACTACATTTATAATTATGACTGTAGGCATTGTTGTTACCAAAATTCCCATCGCCTTTGGTGAAAGTTTCGGCCCGTTTGCATTGCGTAAACTCAGTTCATATGGATTTTGGAGTATGGCTCATGAAATGCGCACAGACTGGGCGATGTGGCTTGGAAGCCTCTTTCTGATGATAAAAGGCGGCGGAAAATGGTCGGCAGACTTTAGATGGTATAAAAAATCAAAACCATAAAACGTATCTGCTAACTAATTGCCATTTAGTAATTTGGCCGGTTACCCATCCATTATCCCTTAATTACGGCAACAGGTCGAAGTTTGGCTGCTTTTGTAATATTAGAGATTCAAATCAATCTGTGCCAGTTTCATTAAGATAACAGATATTCAGCCTGTTTCCTTCCGGTTTAATTTCATTCCTGTTTTCCATCTTTTTCTGCCAACCCGATATAATTTCGCTTTCCTTGCCGGTGGCTTCATTCACCGGGTTTCTCGGTTTGTGAGTTGCCCTTTTAATTTCCACACCGAACCGGCCGGACAATTGTCTCGTAATCGGGATAGCCTCCACACTGCAGAATTCAATCGCATGAGATACCCCGCCTTCTTCAAGGGCCGTTCCCAGGTGTCCGCTTAACTCCCTGAATGATTCTGCAGCAATTTGACGTCCGGCCTGAACTGCCATTTCATCGGAAGTAGTAGTGCTGCCAGATTGTTTACAGGAGTGGATGAACAGAATTAAAAGTACAGAGATAAAAAAAGAAATTGCTTTTGATTTCATGGTATTCAAGGGTTTTACTCGCAAAATTTAAGGAAAAACAGGTTCTTAAATTCAAAATTAGTCCTTTTTTCACATTTTATTCCTCCTATTTAATTGCCATTCAACCACATATGGAATTCATACAAAAACGGAACTTTCAAAAATTTTTGAAAGTTTTGAATCTATCATACTTGTAGTCATATGCTTACACAGATCGAACCTTAAAATTTGTTTTCTCTACTCTGGTAACTTATCGATTACAGGATGACAACTTACTCGTGAATTTAAATAAAATATAAAAACTTATGGATGAACTTATTCGCGCACTTGGCAATTCGACCTTTGAGAATTACGTAGCCCTTGAATCAGGCTATACCGAAATGGCATATCAAATGTCAGCTCATGTTCTGACACTCGGCTATGCAGTTATGCTGGCCGGACTTTTGTACTTTGTGCTGACTATCAAAACCGTGAAGCCCAAATACCGGATATCATCGGTACTTTCTGTGGTGGTGATGGTATCTGCATTTCTGCTGTTGCTGGTGCAACAACAAAACTGGACATCGGCTTTATCATACGACACTGAAACAGCAAGGTACATTCTTGCAGATGGGAAGGATCTTTTTAATAACGGCTACCGCTACCTGAACTGGCTTATAGATGTCCCAATGTTGTTGTTCCAGATTCTTTTTGTAGTGACACTTACTAAAAGCAGTTTCAGTTCAATCAGAAACGGATTTTGGTTTTCAGGCGCAGGCATGATTTTAACAGGTTATGTAGGCCAGTTTTATGAAGTGACCAACCCTACACTCTTCTTTATCTGGGGAACCATATCAACCCTGTTCTTTTTTCACATACTTTACCTGATGAAAAAAGTAATTAACGAAGGACAGACAGGTATTCCGGCAAAAGCACAAAAATACCTCGGAGCCATTTGGAAACTTTTTCTCTTTTCATGGTTTCTCTATCCGGGAGCCTACTTAATGCCCTATCTTTTCAGTCTCAGTCTTGAACCTTCCTTGTCCGAAATGGCTGTAGTTGGCAGACATATTACTTTTACAATTGCAGATATTTCTTCAAAAGTGATTTATGGAATATTGCTTACACTTACGGCACAGGAACTGAGCCAGGCGGAAGGATATAATTACGAATCGATGGAAGAAGCAATTTAATTTTACAGGCCTCCGGTAGCTTAGAAGTAATAAATCCGGAGGCTTTTTTTATCTATTTCCCGGTTATTTTTTTATACATCAATTCGACTACGAAGATATGAGGCAAGGTGAGTACACTGATCAGGATAAAAAGTATGGCTACCAGTTTCTCTCTATAGCCGAAAGAATCTGTAAGAAAATAGATAATTATAAGCATACCATAAGAAATCAGAGAGAAAAGCAGGGTTTTTTTGTAAAACCATGCCACAGAATTGCCATTGATTCTTGGTTCGAGATAGTTAAGCATTGTGTACGAATGATTAAACGAATGCCAGGCGCCGAAATATATTGCAAAAGCAAGGATTGTATCTGACATAGAAAACAATAACGGCACCAGCAAAGCATCAGCAGTTCCTGCAAAGGATATTTTGTTTTTAGTTTTCAGGAGTGTGACCGAGAAATAAGCTGCGGGATACGTTACCGCCGCTGCTATTGTCACAGTTGAAACCGTCAGCCAGGCCGGCAGCCAGTCAAGACTATTCAGGCCCGTAATTATTGCCACAATTTCACCAATATACCGGGAATTATTTCCATAAAGTATTAAAGCTACTATTGTAAAACCGCGAGTATAAAGCAAAACGTTTTTATCAAGCGGGCTGAATTTGAATCTTTCGGCATCAGCCTGTCCAAAGTGATAAAGCGTGATCAGAAGAAAAATTATAAAGGCAGGCAAGGGTGAAATGACCCACAACAAGCCATATGCCACGGCGAGTAGAGTATAAAGGCCATAAAAAAGAATCCTCTTTCTTGAAAAGCTCATATCTGTAAGCGAATGATATGTAACAATATGATCTAACGATCCATGTGGCATGCCGATGATCAAAATGACAATAACCAGGACAGGGTAACGAATCTGCTGTATGAAACCGGGAAAAAACAGATTACATAGAATAACAATCAGGGCAAGCCCCGCCTGGTAAAGAGCAAATTTTTTGTAAACCGGTTTCAATAAAGATATGATTAGTTGTCAACCAAGATAAACAGAACAGATTGGCAATGATATCAATTCCTGACTCCTTAATTATAAATCGTGTCAAATATGACGGATATCAATATGGCACAACGTGTTGTTTGCAGCTGTCTCCTTATTGAGTATGTTGTGCTCGTCTAATCCTTTTTCCTAAAACCTAATCCAGCAAGAAAACCACTTACTAATCCACCCAAACCAGTTAATGTTGGCACAAGAATTTCAGGAGTATCTTTTAAAGAGATAAGAACAATTAAAAAACTATTACAGCAACAGTAAAATATGCAAAGTAATATTTTTTATCTGACTGTTTGTCTTTGTATTCATTAGATTGGCTTGTTTTATGTAAGTCATACTGTCTCTCATCGTGGTTTACCGCTAAATCAACTATTTTCCCTATATGTTCTTCAGACAGCTTGTCATGTAATGGATTTGGCATCGCCCCCATTTTCGCCAATGCCATAAACTCTGAAACTATTTTTGGCTCTTTTTTAGACAATTTCTCAATTGTCTGACCTACTTCTTGAATATCCTCAGAGTTTAAGTCTTCATCTTTAGATGATTTTTTATCTTCAGAATCTGACATTACCAATCCTCAGTTTCAAATTTTCTACCAGTTGCTAAGAACCAATTATATTTTTCTTTTTTAGAAAGTAAGTTATCTAAAATACTGGACACTCTTTTAGACACAACACCAGAGATAAGATACTTCAAAAGCATTTCTGCTTGTGATTCGGTGATTGTATCATCTTTAATTGCTTCAGAAACTGATTCTAAAATCTTAGCAATAATTTCCAGCTCCTCAGAATAAGAAAGCTTATCTTGCATTATGGGTTTATTTGAAAGTAGCCCAATCAAATCCGTTACCAATGCATCATTGGGCTCATCTTCCGTATCTTTTAGATGAATCCAATTGAAGTTGGTATTTTCTAAAAAATTTTCCATTACACCGATTTTTTAGTACTTATATGTACCTCTTATAACATGTAGAAAGATAAATTAGTTTACTAGAGCATAACAAGCAAATCAACCGGACGCGTTTACGTTTAGTTGCTTACATTTAACTAATTAGCTGCGCAGCTTATTTGCCAAACCGTTCTGGCATTGACGTTGTTGCTCCGGGTTACCGGCTTCGCACTTTATTTTTAAATTCATCATGCTTCAAAAAGATTGCCGGGTAAGGAATGGTTTTTTCAGGTATCGATTTTCAACATCGTTTCCCAACCGTCGAATGTAATTCCGAATTTTGAGGCTAATGCAAACATTTCACTGCATATCGCTGTGATTGCTTCGGGACCGGGAGCCAGGTTTTTCTCTGCAATCAGCAGCTGCTCTTCTCCGACTGATGGGCCGCAGTGAACGATGGCAAATCCTTTTTGCTGAAGATGGTGGGCGGTGTGGTAAATTTTCAATTCCGAATCCGAATAAAACCAAAATGTGACCGGGCGAACCTTTTGCGGGGCGGGGTCCATCCGCCTGATCATTCGAAATAATTTATTGTTGGCTTGATTAAATAGTGAATCCATGATATCTCCTCCGTGTTAATGAACAGTTGTTTTATGTATGATCAAAAAAACGGGTAATCCTTACAGGGGGATTTAAATATTTTTTCGGCGTCTCCAAAAAATGAGGGCGCGGAGGTTTTTTAACCGCAGGGGGCGCAGTGTCGCGCAAGGGTATTTGTCAGCGGAACTCAGCGGCAAAATCTGCGTAACTCTGCGAGAACAAAATTTGAGATTTCTGTTTCTCGCAGATTTTCGCTGAGGCATACGCAGTGTCGCGCAGAGGTTGTAATCCGTGTAATCAGAGCAATCCGGCCAATCCGCGATTCAAAGAGTAAGGGCACTGAGTTATAATGCAGCTAAAAAATAAAATTCACTTCTTCCAAAGGTAGGTAGAGAGGGCTGCAAAGAGGTAGAAAACCATCGCCAGTGCAATGACAGCAGTGAGGCCGAATGACATCGACAGCAAAATGGCAAGCGGTGAGGCAGCAACCGATGCAAACCCGTTGATTCCCCATGCCCATGGGATAAGTTCGCCGGATTGGATGTCAAGCTGCTCAATGCCCGCAGGGAACATCCATCCCATAAAAAAGGAAAGTGGCATTAAAAGCAGAATGGTTATGAGATAGCGGGCGGCTGCCGGAAGGTGTATCAGCGAATTCGTTATGAACTCCGTAATAAAAAAAAGTACGGTTGTTATAAAAAGAATGGCCAAAACGGCAAACCGTATTTTGGTTTTTAAATTTGAGAAGTACCGTTTTTGCATGATGCTACCCAGGCCCGAAAACACCAGGATGGATGAGAGTACTGCCGATGCGCTGTAGACGGGCTCTCCCAGAAAGAGGGTGAATTGCTGGATAAAAATAATTTCCAGAAACATAAAACCGGTCCCGATACCGAGAAAATGAAGAAGTGCCGGCAATTTGTTTTTTGATTCTGCATAACGCCGAAAACGGGCCAGTAAGGGCATGATGATAAGAATAAACGCTGCCAGCGTCAGTTGCGCACATGTGATAAGCAGAACGATATACCCGAGTTCAAGCTGCCGGAACCAGTTTTCGCCGTAATCACGATAAAATTTATCAATGGATGACCATTTGAAAAAATCATAAAAATAGGGTTTGTTGTCGGTTGGGGTTTCTATATTATAGATCCAGCCGGATTGAAATGTGTCCCGTTTGCCTTCAAGATTGCTTAAAACAGCCTCGTGTAGCCATGAATAGTTTTTGTCTTCAGGGCCTTCAATGATGTTCAGCCAAACCTGCTCTTCGCTTTCAATTCCGGGATAGAATTCGGTATCCATATCCAGGCTCTCTGTTTCACGAATAAAGCTGCTGATCAACAGGCTGTCGGCTTTTGAGTTTGATAATATCGAGTTCACCGCAAGGTAATTCCGGGAAATAAGCAGATGCTGAAATGGATCTTCGGCTCCGGATGCACGAAGCGCATCGGCAAACAGATGCAGGATCTTCAGGTTATCCCTGGGTGGTGATTGTAAACCACGGGTGATGGATATCAATCCATCGGGAGATAGCAGGGAAATCATTTCCTTGATGCCTTCACGGGTCATGAGATAATTTTCATTTAATCCGAGAAGACCGCTCGTTCCGGTGGATAGTGTCTCTTCCGAAACAAGCTGAATGATTTCGAATTTGCGGCCGGATTGTTTAAAAAAGACTCTCGGATGCTGGTGGATCACTTCCACATTGTTATCAGTAAATACCTCTCCTGCCTTGCCCTTGATTTCATCCCGGATCATGCCGGTAATCATCTCATTTTCTTGCAAAACCGTAATATGCCCGGCACCGAACCGCTTAGCCAGCCAGATATTGGCTCCTCCCGTCTCACCGACCAGCAAAACGGATGGCAGCTCAGTAATACGATAAGGAAGTGACTGAGGTGTGAAATCCATGATCCCGGCTTCTTCTTCACGCTCAATTTTAAATACGGGTGTTGACGTAAAACCGTCGACCAGCAGTGCAAGCTGGTCGGGCGGCGCATCCGTCGCCTGTAAACCGGCAAAAAGGGTGTGATGAAAGGTTTTTGATTCGAAGAGATGAAGCATCCCTTTCGGCCCTGACCGCCGGGCTATCTCTTCTGCATCGCCCTGCTGTTCAAGCTGCCTGAAATTGGCAAGATCTTTATAGGGATCGACAGTAAGTTCTTTTTCTGTCATGAGACTGCCCGTGGTTATGATCAGTCCGAGAAACAGGAGCAATAAACTTCGTATCCTGTATTGAAGTGTTATTGTCAGATCGGAAAGCATCAGCATCACCAGGGCCAAAAAAATGACGGGGGTGATGGCAACCGAAAGCGTTTCGGCCGGGACAACTGCTATAATAGCCAGTGCGATAGTTCCGCCTGTTCCGCTTCCCAGCAGGTCTGCCCCGTATAAACCTGATACCTGCTTTTTATAAAAAGTCAGCAGCATTCCAATAACCGTGCCGCCAAAAAAGAATGGCAAAAACTGGAGAAAATGATAGGCATAAAGCAGAGAAACCTGTTCAAAACTGTAGAGAAGGTACTGGGTATCAAGAGGAATTTGATTGGAGAGCCAAAAAGTAAATGGGACGGATATCAAAAAGAGAAAACAGAAGATCTGAACCCAGGTTGAGAAATTACGTTTCAGCCGGTCGAAAAACAGGGCGAGAAAAGTACCGCTTGCACCGAATCCGAGCAGGGCGGTGCTGATGACCAGGTAGGAAAAATGGTAATAATGAGTAATGGATAAGGTCCGGATTAAAAGGAGCTGCTGGGCAATAATGGCAAAAGAGATCAAAAAAATGGAAACAAGATGCCGGCGGTTGTAAGAAATTGCCATAAAATTTATCCGGAAGGATTTTTTATCATTCTAACGCTTTCCCGGTCATCGGAACAAATCGAACAGGGAGAAGCCGCCGGGTTCTCATTTTGCCGTTTTCCTGTTTTTCGGCTCTTACGAGAACCTGGGGCTGGTAAGGGTTTCCAACCGGAATGGCCATGATCCCTCCCGGCTTTAGCTGTTCGACCAGGGGCGGCGGGATGTGTCCGGCCGCTGCCGTTACAATAATGGCGTCAAACGGTGCGTGTTCTTCCCAGCCGAAATAGCCGTCACCGGTTTTGGTCTTGATGGTGCGATAATCAAGCTCTTCAAAACGTTCAAACGCAGTTTTTCCGAGAGGTTCGATAATTTCTATGGTAAAGACTTTTGGGGTCAGTTCCGATAGTACGGCAGCCTGGTAACCGCTGCCGGTACCGATTTCGAGGACCTTGTCGCCCGGTTCAATATCCAGCATCTCCGTCATAAATGCGACGATAAACGGCTGCGAGATGGTTTGGCCGTGGCCGATTGGCAGGGGCGTGTTCTCGTAGGCCCGGTTACGGCGTGATTCCGGGACAAACAGGTGGCGGGGGACATTCCGCATGGCTTGTAATACTTCATTGTCATCAATATTCTCCCTGGATTGAAGGGTGTTTACGAGGCGGCGGCGTTCATCTTCACGTTCCGTGAACCGGGGACGATGCCATTCGAGGGTATCGGGAGAGAAAGTGTATACAAATTCGGATGAGTAAGAAATTGAAATGGATTTATCCCGCGAATCCGGACTCAGGGCAAAAAAAAATCCGCCAAGAAAGAACAGGATTGTGACTCCAATGGCTGAGTATTTCATAAATTAAATAAAATTGAAATTTGAAAAATCAGATCGGTGTTTTCATTGCTAACGTCTTTAAAATAATCAAATTATAAAGGGGAAGGCGCAGAGGAGTTTAACCGCTATAGGCGCAGTGTTAAGCAAAGGGTATTTGTCAGCGGAACTCAGCGGCTAAAACCGAGTAATTCAGCGAGAACAAAAACCGGATAGTTTGTTTCTCGCAGATTTTCGCAGAGGCATTCGCAGTGTTTCATTTTATAAAAATGTTACAATTTTTCCTTGACTTTCTCTCTCTCTCTCTCTCTCTCTATTTAAGTTATAGACTAAAATATCAACCTCTAAACTAAGTAATCAAATATATAATTTTAATGTTAAATTAATTAAATAATATTATGAATTATCTCAAAGCAGTTATATTTTCAATTTTTTCATTTTTGGCAATATTGACATATACAATGACTTTTGAATCAGAGCAAGTAATGGCAAATGATGAAATTTGTTCTACATTTTCTGAAATTTCAAAAGATTGCCTTAGTATCAAGACAAATTGTTTATGTGAAGTTGTTGTAACTCCGGAAGAAGATTAATGGAATGATCAAGCAAATCGTATTTAAGTCACTCTTACTCTTTATTTAATATTGTTTGAGAGTAAGAGTGACAATACAAATTTAAAAGTTATGGTGGAAAAAAATTTCCAGCTTTTAGTTATCAGTTCGATTTTTTTATCTATTTTCTTTTCCTGCAATCAGAGCGAACACAATATTGAGGTTTCCTCCCATGATTCAAATGTCAAAAAAACAATTGATTTAAAGCAGGTTGACAACATAATTTTAGATCCCGGCAATCATCTGTTTGGCAGATTCAGAGAAGGATTGAGGGTGAATCATAAGGGAGATATGCTTTCATTTGCAGATGATGAAAATCAACGGATATACATTTTTGACCATAACGGCAAATTAATCAATTTTGTAGGAAGAAAAGGTTCAGGGCCTGAAGAATTTCTCCAAATTTCCGGATATTTTGTAGATGGTGACCGGGTAATAATTGTTGATGAGTCTCAATTTATTGTCAAAATTTTTGATATTGATGGTGTTCTTCTTAATTCGTTCAAACTTTTTGACAAACAAAATCTATTTATAAATTCAAGGGATATCTTTGTACAAGGGAATACTCTTTATTTGCAAATTCTTGAAGCCGGAAAGTTTCAGAATAAAGCGGATTCAAAATTGCTCGCAGAATATGACCTCTCCAATGGTGAATTTAAAGGTTTAATTGGCCATTATGAACCTGGAATTAAACATTCTAATCACTATTTAAGCTTTCATAATTTTGATATTGATACGACCCGAGGGATTGTACTATCAACATTGGTTAGTTCACCTAATGTTCAGATTTTTGATTTGAAAACATCGGAAAAACTTCATCACTTTACTTATGATAATCCTTATTGGTCTGAAAGAGTTGAAAAAATTGAAGCCGGGATGCCACGCCAGGAGATTATGAGAAAAGCGACAGGCACCAGTTATACCATAGATGTATTTACAACAGACTCGCTTATACTTACCCATATGCAGACACTTACAAGTGAATGGATGAAAACAAGCGATTATTTATCAAAAGAAAATTACCTGGCAGTTTACAACCACGATGGAAGTGAATATGTGGGATCGATCCCATTACCCGGGTCACTGGGTGATGTTCATGATCAAAAGCTTTATATCATAGAAAATTTCAATCCTGATAATTTTAAAATCGGTGTTTATGAGATTGAAATTAATTAATTTTGGAATACTTATTTTGTTAGTATCCTGTTCGAACCATAGAGAATTTTTGTCAAAGCAACTCAGCGAGAACAAAAACTGAGATGTCAGTTTCTCGCAGATTTTCGCTGAGGCATGCGCAGTGTAACGCAGAGGTTGTAATCCGTGTAATCAGAGTAATCCAATTAATCAGTGATTCAAAGGAGTAAGGGCACAGAGGGTAATTTTATTCTATTCATCTTTTTAAAATATACATGAGCATTTCCGGATCTCTCTTGATTCATCACCTGAAAAAGCCTTAATTAAAGACAAGATCGATATTTTGATAATAGTAACTGACAAATGAGGATTTACAAATGAGTGATCATATCTATAAAAAAATTGAAATCGTAGGCTCATCAACCGAAGGCATAGAAAAGGCTATCGAAAATGCGATTACCCGTGCCGGCCAGTCGGTTAAGAACCTGCGATGGTTTGAGGTAACCGAAACCCGCGGACATCTTGAGGATGGAAAGGTGAAACACTACCAGGTAACACTCAAAATCGGGTTTACACTGGAAGACCAGGACGTTTAATTCAAGGCTCTGCGGCTAAATCTGTACAATCAGAGTAATCCGATTAATCCGCGATTCAAATTGTGAAGGCGCAATGTTCGCAATGCTATTTGTCAGCGTGACTCAGCGGCAAAATCTGCGTAACTCTGCGAGAACAAAAATTGAGATTTCTGTTTCTCGCAGATTTTCGCTGAGGTATGTGCAGAGTTAAATATCCGTGAAATCAGAGCAATCCGGTTCATCCGCGATTCGAACTTAATCTGTTTATCTGTTCTTCTGTTTCACCGGATTGAACCTTATCTTTGAGGTTTATCACTCTAAACTTCAAACTAATTTACCGAATGCTCGACGTAAGCTTTATACGCGAAAACCGCGAAACCGTTAAACAGGCGATGATCAACAAGGGAGAAAAAGATCCGGGGATAGTAGACCGCGTACTTGAGACGGATGAGGAGTGGCGGTCTCATGTGGCAAGGGTGGATAATCTGCGTGCCGAAAGCAATACCCTTTCAAAAAAAATTGGTCAGTTGATGGCAGAGGGCAAGAAGGATGAAGCCCAGGAGATCATCAGGAAAACCACCGAATCGAAGACTGAAATCAAGGCCCTGGAAGAAAAACTATCCGGACTGGAGGAGGAACGGAACCGGCTTTTGCTCCAGGTTGCCAACGTGCCCCATGAGTCGGTGCCTGTGGGTAAAACGGAAGAGGATAACGAGGTTTTTAAAACATGGGGTGAACCGTCTGATGATGACTGGCGCAAGCCTCACTGGGATGTGGCCGAACCGTTTGGATGGCTCGATTTCGACCGCGGATCAAAGGTAACCGGCGCCGGGTTTCCTTTTTATGTCGGCGGACTCGCCCGCCTGCAGAGGGCATTGATTAACTTTTTCATCGACGAAGCCCTGCAGGCCGGGTACACGGAAATGCAGCCGCCCTTCTTTGTGAATGAAGATTCTGCCAGGGGAACGGGACAGATTCCGGATAAGGAGGATATGATGTATGTGATTCCGAGAGACGGTTTTTTTACAATACCCACGGCTGAGGTACCTGTTACCAATTTTCACAGGGATGAAATTCTGGAGTCATCGGAGCTCCCGGTCTATTATGCGGCCTATACGCCTTGCTGGCGCAGGGAAGCCGGCAGCTACGGAAAGGATGTGCGCGGGCTTAACCGGCTGCACCAGTTCGATAAGGTGGAGCTGGTAAAGATTGTCCACCCCGAAACGTCTTATGAGGAGCTTGAATCGCTCAGGGAACACGCGGAACGGCTTCTCGAGAAGCTTGAACTTCCGTACCGTACCCTGCTGATGTGTACGGGGGATATGGGATTTACGCAATCCAAAAAGTATGATCTTGAAGTTTGGAGCCCGGGCCAGCATCGTTGGCTGGAGGTGAGCTCCTGTTCCAATTTCGAGGGGTTTCAGGCCCGGCGCATGATGCTGCGGTTCAGGGATGAGAAGGGAAAAATCCATACGGCGCATACGCTCAATGGCTCGGGGCTGGCACTGCCGCGCGTAGTGGCGGCCATATTGGAGACATATCAAACCGAAGATGGTAAAGTCCGGGTGCCCGGGGTGCTGCAGAAATATACAGGCGGAGAATTTTTGTGAAGGCGTAAAAGCTAATTATCAGCGGAAATCAGCGGCTAAATCTGCGTAACTCAGCGAAAACAAAAACTGAGATTTCTGTTTCTCGCAGATTTTCGCAGAGGCATGCGCAGTGTTACGCAGAAGATTTCCTCCGTGCGACTCCCGGCGGTTCCGAGTAATCCGGATAATCCGCGATTCTAATGAAAGGGCGCAGAGTATTTTTTACCGCAATGGGCGCAGTGTAACGCAGAGGTTTTTCTACATGTAATCATTTATTTTAACCTGTTCGATTTAATCAGGAACCTTTTCGAAGAAAAATATCGCCCTTCATAATTATCAAACGGATTTCAATACCACCGCCGTTAATGGTCCCGTGTAAACTTTTTCCACCGTGGCTTTGAGTCAAATTTGTTCTGCGAGTTACAATTTCTATTTCTTCGAAGTCGCTATATACCCCACCATTCATTGTTTGAACCCGTAAATCGGCAGGGGTAGTCTCCGGTAATGTAATATCAATATATCCGTTCTGACTGGTTATTGAAGATGGCCGATCCTGGTTTAATTCTTGAAATTGAACATCAATATCACCACTGATGGATTTGGCGTTTACAGGTCCTGTTATATTTCTCAGGATTATATTTCCAATTCTGCTTGCCACTTCAATATCTCCGCGGTGCCCGGAAATTTCGATATTGCCGGCTCCCTTAGATCCATGATGAATCATCAATCGGATAGTATCAGGAACTCTAAGTTTATAGTTATTCGTGGTATTTGACATGGAGATCATTCGCACGAGGTTTTCTTTTTCATCAACTGAAACTCCAATTCCGGTATTACCACTTTGGCCATTAAATAGAGAGCGAAGGCCTTTAGCTCGTTCGGGGGGATCTACGGGGGTGGTCGGGATATTCCGTCCGTTAATTATAATTTCATCTCCTTCATAACTTTCAATAAGCAGATTACCCTGTGACATTACAAATTGCAGTACCCGATCGGGCTGATTGGGAAAAGGGTGTGTATAATCCTGACCCGAAGCCTTTGTAAAACCGGTTACAAATAGAATCAATAAGAGTAATGGTGTATTCAGGTATTTCATAATTCTTTCTTTTTATTTTGGTAGCTAATAACAGTGTTCAATAATCACACCGAATTCATGCATAAATAGTTACATTTGTAATTCAGCAATTCCTTCAATGAGGCGATGTTTTACTTCAGGATGCGTGCTTTCCGCAGTTAAGAGCCGTTCCATTTCATTGATTGCCTCTTGTTCTTTAAGTTCCGTAAGTGCATCAATCAGTGAAATTTGAACTAAGGGATCGTCTTGTACGGCAAGTGCCTGTATAAATATTCTACGGACTTCTCGCTTACCAGTAAAAGAACGTAGTGCATCTATTGAAGCTAATCTTACATTTGTGTTGGGGTCATTATTCATGGTGTGAATCAGGATTAGCAACACTTGATCGTCAATATTGTTTAATTGAGTAGCCCACCCTACAGCCTGCATTCGTTTACTGGCAGGCGTTTGAATAATAGGGTTAAATACAAGGGCATTTTTAATTCGTTCAATATCAGTTTGTATTGCCACTACTTGATCACCCGAATGTTCAGAGCTGTTTGTATGCCACCCTGCTGCAAATCCGGATAAAGTGAGAAGCATTACGGCTGCTATTTGTAACCACCATTTAATTTTGCTTGATTCAGGACCGGATGAAACCTGTCTTTTTTCTGATTCAAGCATTCGATGAAATCGCTCTTTCAAACCGGAATCAGATTTCGAAACAGGTAAATGACCCAACTGACAATAAATTTCTTTCATCGACTCAAGTTCATCCGAATCTATCAGGCCATTCTCTACGCCACTATGAAATTCTTGATATTCTTCATCGCTTAATGTTTCAAGCAAGTAACCTGTTATCAGATGTATTCTTTTTTTCTGTTTCATAGTTTTTCTTTTTTATTGAGCTTATTAATAATTTCTTTCATTTCTTTTAAAGCTCTGAATATTCTTACTTTAACAGCGCTTTCACTGCAATCCATGATCTCGGCAATTTCATAATATTTAAATCCTTCATAGCGGCTTAACAAAACAGTTTGTTTCTTTACCGGATCCAAATTATCGAGGGCATATTGTAAGATTTCTAAATTTTGGTTTGCATCGGACTGAAACTCCGTTTCATGATTTTCTGCTTTATTATCGTTGTAATTTCCGTTGGATAAATAATCTACTTGATTCATCAGGTCATTATTGTAGTAATCAATGTACAGGTTACGGGCTATTCGAAAAATCCATGTTGAAAACTTTCCGTTTCCAGTATAGGAAGACCTGTATTTCAAAATTCTTTCAAAGACGGATTGGACAAGGTCTTCGCTAATATCTTTACGGTTTGTTAACTGGAAAAAGAAAGCATACAACCGGTTGTTGTATCTGTCAAATATTAGCGAAAGCATATCCAATTCCCCGTTCTTAACAGAGAACATTACATCTTTGTCTGAAATTTTAGTCAATTTTTAAATTGGCTGATTTTTATTCTTTATTGTCTACACTGCTATTCATTTGAAAGGTTACACAATTTTAAAATATTATTTCAAAAATACGGAGCAGATTAAATTGCAATAGGTGTTATGTGATGCAAAGAATTTCCTCCGTCCGACTCCCGGCGGTTCCGGGTAATCCAGATAATCCGCGATTCCAATGTAAGAGGACAGTGTTACGCAGAGGCTTTTCTACATGAAAACTTGTCCGACTCCCGGCGGATCAGAGTAATCCGGTTCATCCGCGATTCAAAGTAAGGATGCAAAGGTTTTAATCACCCGGTGTCCAATCTTTCATTCCGGACCGGATCGCTTCTTTAACATTATCCACGGAGATGCGGTCTTGGGTCATGTCGTCGCGGTAGCGGATGGTAACGGTGTTGTCATCGAGCCCGTCAAAATCTACGGTGATACAGAAAGGAGTGCCCGCTTCATCCAGCCGGCGGTAGCGTTTGCCGATCGAGCCCGATTCATCGTACTGCACGGTGTAGTCGGTGCGCAGGTCCGCTTCGATTTTACGAGCCAGCTCCTGCAGTTCCGGTTTTTTGATAAGCGGGAATACACCGGCTTTGACCGGGGCCAGCTCCGGCTTCAGTTTCAGCACGGTTCTGGTTTCGCCTTCCACTTCTTCTTCACGATAGGCATCACACAAAACCATCAGGGTACATCTGTCCAGGCCAATAGACGTTTCGATGACATAAGGCACATACCGCTTTTGTTCTTTTTGATCGAAATACTCCATCTTTTTGCCCGAGTATTCCTGGTGCTTTGAAAGATCGAAATCGGTCCGGTTGTGAACCCCTTCAACCTCCTGCCAGCCGATCGGGAACTTGTACTGGATGTCGGCTGCCGCTGCGGCATAATGGGCCAGTTTATCTTCGGGATGTGGTTGGGAACGCAGAAATTCTTTTCGAATTCCAAGTTTTTGATGCCATTCAAATCGTTCGGCCAGCCACCGGTCGTACTGTTTCTCATCCTTGCCCGGCTCTACAAAATATTGCATCTCCATCTGTTCGAATTCACGCATCCGGAATACAAACTGCCGCGCCACCACCTCGTTTCGAAATGCTTTACCGGTTTGCGCGATACCGAATGGAACCTGAACCCGGGAGCTGTCCATCACATTTTTGTAGTTGACAAAAATTCCCTGGGCCGTTTCCGGTCTGAGATAGACGATATCATCTTCGCCTGATGAGACGGCACCAAAGTTCGATTTGAACATCAGGTTAAACTGCCGCACATCGGTCCAGTCGAATGCACCCGATTCGGGTGCCCTGATCTCATTTTCCATGATCAGGTCGTAAAGGTCTTCGCACAGCCCTTTTCGCATACCGGTTGTATCAAGCTTTTCCTGCAGTTGATCGGCTTCATCTTCTTTGCCGCCGGATCGCAGTTTGGCTATATGGCCCTCAATCAGCAGATCGGCACGGTACCTTTTTTTTGACTGTTTGTCATCGATCATCGGATCGTTGAATCCCTCCACGTGGCCGCTGGCTTCCCATACTTTCGGATGCATGAAAATAGCGGCATCAAGCCCCACAATATTGTCGTGCTTTTGGGTCATCTCTTTCCACCAGTCTTCACGGATGTTGCGCTTCAGTTCGGTGCCGAGAGGGCCATAATCGTAAACGGCACCAAGGCCTCCGTAAATGTCGGACGACTGAAAAATGAAGCCTCTTGCTTTTGAAAGTGAGACGATTTTGTCAAGGCTTTCCAGGTGGGTAACAGGCATTATATGAATTTTGTTAGGTTAATTTGGTTTTATTTAATAAATACAGAGACCGATTTAACTCATCGGATGAGTTCCCCTGAAATCATTGCAAGCATATACAAATGCAACCATTTTAAAAAACTCATCCGATGGTTTATTTGATTTAATTTGATACATGAAGAAATTCAAAAATTCTTCGTGTTGCTTCGTGTCCTCGTGCCTTCGTGGTAAAACCCTGGCAGTTACTCGCCGCGAAGGCACAAGGACTCAAAGGGTCACAAAGTTTGATCTGAACTATTCGAATCTTTAATCATAAATTTGAATAATGATGAACGCCAAAGATAGCAATTTTCTTCCGATTGATGAATCTATTGTCTGAATGATTTCTTATTTTTAAGGTTTATTCAAAATTGTGATTCATCAGATGATTTGATGGAGCATTATAAATTGGATATCGTCACTCATCGGATGACTGAAGATGTAAATCTTCAAAATGATCTGACACCATCAAGTCATCCGATGAATAAAAAAATCGCTCAGCTAAATATTTACAGTATATAATTTCATGCCTTCTTTTAAAACAGGAATATTGGGTGCTACAGGCGCCGTCGGACAAAAATTTATCAAACTTCTTCAGAATCATCCGTGGTTTTCGATTGCCGTGCTCGGGGCGTCAAGCCGCTCGGCGGGGAAGCCCTATCGTGAGGCCGCTCACTGGATCGAGGATATTGAGATGCCTGAAGCTGTAGCAGGACTGGAGGTTGTCAGTTGCGACCCCGCACATTTTGATGATGTTGATTTTTTGTTTTCGGGCCTTGATTCATCTGTTGCAGGAGAGATTGAAGGGGCATTTGCAAGGGCGGGATTTCCGGTTATCAGCAATGCAAAAAACTACCGCATGCAGGAAGATGTACCTCTTCTCGTGCCCGAAGTGAATCCCGATCATACGGGTTTGATTCAGCATCAGACGTTTACGGCGGACGGATCGGGATGGATTGTAACCAACCCCAACTGTGTGGTGATACCCCTGGTGATGGCACTGCGTCCGCTGCACGATGCATACGGGGTAAAATGCCTGATTGTCACTTCCATGCAGGCGGTTTCGGGTGCGGGATATCCGGGAGTTCCAAGCCTGGATATTTTGGGAAATGTGATTCCATATATTGGCGGTGAAGAACCAAAAATACAATCCGAGCCGCTAAAGCTACTTGGCAATCTGGAAGGGAATGAGATCCGGTTTGCAGATATCCCTATTCAGGCCACAGCAACACGTGTTCCTGTACAAAACGGACATCTTTTATCTGTTTCTGCCGGATTGGATAAAAAACCAACTTCGAAAGCAGAGGTTGTTGACCTTTTCAAAAACTGGAAGAGCCCGGTTTCAGGCCTTGAACTTCCGACAGCACCTCATTATCCGCTTCGGGTTTTTGACGAAGAGCGATTTCCTCAACCGAAATTGCAGGCGGATTCGGAAGGCGGAATGCAAACAGCCCTTGGACGGATACGTGACTCAAATGTGCTGGATCTCAACTTTGTGGCAATGGCACATAATACGATACGGGGTGCGGCGGGCGGCGCTATCCTGAACGCGGAGCTGCTGGTTGCGAAAGATGTTTTAAGAAACCGTTATTGAATCGCGGATTGAACGGATTGCTCGGACAAAACCTTCGCGCTACACCGCGCCCTTACACTTTGAATCACTGATTAATTGGATTACTCTGAACCGCCGGAAGTCGGTCAAGTTTCCACGGATGAAATCTTTTGTTCGACATTGAGTGGACCGCCTGGCGTCCTCCGTAGCTCAACCTTACCGGCTGTTTAGATTGGGGTTGACCTTTGCGTAGGAGGACCCCGTCGTGTCCGGGCCAGGGGAGACAAAGAGTAATATCTTATCCTTGGAATGATGTCAGTTATTCTTATTTCTTGCCGGGTTGTTTCACGCAGAGAACGCGGGGAAGCGCGAAGGGCGCGGTTCAATACACGTGCATGCGGGCTGTAGTCGAGAATATAAATAGCATCATTCACCAGCCGGATGATGCCGGGCCGGTAAATACTGTCGGATTGTACAGTATATAATTATACAAAAAATCTGACTACTACCTACTACCTACTAAATACTACCTACTTTTAAATTAAGCCGGGATTTAAAACGTCC
>CAYPZI010000044.1:0-21585 GCA_964415185.1 uncultured Balneolaceae bacterium
AATAGAAGCAACTCCGAGATAAAACTTTGCGGGTTTACAGTTGACATGACACTAGCCGGTTTTAAACACTAAATTGAGATAGGAGCTTCGGCGTTTCATCCCAACTCAACTGTGTCGGGATTTATTCTTCTTTGTTCACCGTGCGAGGCTGTCCAAAAAGATCTATTTGATTTAGTGATGCATTAATTATTTAGGCTTTCTTCGTGAACCTTTGATCCGTCAGTTGACGAACTCGTGGCAATAAAATGCCGGTCTTTACCACGAAGTACAACAAGACGACGCCATCCCAAAGTCCCCAGCCAACGGGGGACGGCACAACTTTAGGAAAAAAAATTCAAATTGAGTATTGTGTCCTGACACAGATATACCCTCTTTTGCCTTTTCAGTTTTGCGTTTTCACTTTATACCACATGCTGTATATACATTGACAGGTCATTATTCCGGCGAATAATTAACAGGCACGCGGTCGGCAAGACGCTGCTGGCCCCAGCTTCCGCTAAGTATCATGCTTTTAGGATTGAGAAGGCTGCCATTCGGAAATACAAAAAATATGCCATCTTCATCAGCCGGCTGCATGAAACTTGTTTGCTTGTTAAACGGATCGTCAGGAGATACGTATACTACCCTTGCAGGCCGTTCCAGTCTGAATCCTTTGATTGCGGGAACATCAAAATGAGATACTCCCCTGATCATTAATTCATACCGTAGTTCTCCATCGCTTAAAGATTTAATTCTGACTCCATAGCTGCTGTTTAACCTGTAGATTGTGTAACCATCCTTTTTATGATTGAACCTGTACAATTTTCTGAGAAAATGTTCGAATGATCCTTCGAAAGCAGTTTCTCTGCGGTCTTCCCAGCGCTGCTGAATATCAGGATCAAAAACGGATATCGGTTCAAAACGTAATCTTCCAAGATATAAAAACCTGTAATCAACCGGTGCCCATTCAAATTCAACAAGCTCCAGTTTAATCTGGTATCCAAGAGCCCTGTTTACAATTTTGAGTGGAGAAGATGATTTTGCGAAAAGCCTGTTTTTATGATCAGTATCGAATTCGAGCACCCACGGGTTTTCAATGTAGGTATGTTCGGCATATTGTGAATTGCCAAGTAGCTGTTCTTTAAAAGTTTCAAGATAGCTGCTCCATTCACGATTTGAAGAGCGAACTTCAATGGTCTCTAAAGCTAACGTCTCTTTCTCAAGTTTTACATCGAAAAAATGAAAACCCTTTTCACCGTTAAGTGTAACATGGTAGCTTTCAATCTTATATCCAACATGACTGAACACAATCTGATAAAATCCATTTAGATTTGTACTGAATGAAAATGATCCGTCACCCTTTGATACCATTCCGATTGTTGAGCCGGAGATATAGATATTTACATCATCAAGTGCTTCACCTGTTTCGGCATCAGAAACAAATCCGTAAATTTTTTCTCCGGATCTGCTTTGGGAGAGGCATACCGTATGCATCATTGCAAGAATCAGAATAATATGAAGTAATTTTAGATACATCCGGCAGGAGGTTTTGTACCATAAACACTATTGGCTTATAAAGCGGCTTAACCCGGGTTATTCACCAGAAAAAATTGACTTAAATCAGTTTTAAACTGCAAACGAAGTGCCGCAACCGCACGATTCACTCGCATTGGGATTGTCGAAAGTGAAACCCCTGGCATCCAACCCATCGGGATAATCGATTTTTATCCCCTCGAGATACATGATATGTTTGGGATCAACAACAATTTGTACTCCCTCACTTTCAACAACTTTGTCTTCATCAGTTTTAAAATCAAACCCCAATTTATAGCTCAGGCCGGAGCACCCACCGCCTTCAACGGCAACCCTGAGAAACAGTTCTTCATCCAGATTTTCATCCTTCTTGATTTTTTTAACTTGCCTGGCGGCACGATCGGTCAATAAAACCGGGTTTGTAAATTCTTCTGGAGATCCCGATCCGGTTTGTTCATCAGCAGCCGGTTCATCGCTGGTATCATCATCAATCAGGGATGCAATTACATCATCCAGGTTTTTATCTTTTTCTAAACTCATATGAATTTAAAACTTCTTTTATTTCATGTTTCCTGAAAACGTAAAATAGTCAACTTCATTACGTGTAAAAAGGCTTAATATTCCTGCACTCACAAGCCGGACCAATATTTTGGAAGCCTGATGAGTGGTTTTATTAATAAGCCTTGCAAAACTACCAACAGTTATTTCACCATATTCATTTAAATATCGAAAAAGCTGCTGTTCATTTTCACCATATTGAAAAGTAATTTCCATATCGGAATGCTGATGTTTTAAAATTTCAACACGTTCGTCACTCGCGAGCACACTTTCATGGCCAATTCTCACATATACTTTGCGCTTCACCTTATCTTTTACGTAGACGGGTTTTTTCAAAACTTCAGGAACCGTAACAACAATGACATCTTTATCGACAAGATGCACGAGTTCAATTTTCAGTTTTACAGCCGGCACACAGAGTTCTTCGGCAGCTTTTCTGAGCAGAAACTCTTCTTCAAAGTATGAGTGAATGCCCAGGATATTTTTATTATCATCAACCCCAATCAGCAGTGTTCCTCCCTTTGTATTGGCGAATGCGTTAATTTCGCGTGCAATTTTTTGAGGTGAGGGTGTTTTTTGCTTGAATTCGAGGTACAGGCTTTCACCGGTTTGAATCAGGTTTTTCAAGTCCCGGGGGTGCATGGATGAAATCAGAATTTCGCCGTGTGCAGAATACATGATGTAACTTTTATGATGATGAAGTTTTCGTATTGAGTATAATGAACCTGGTGGAATTAAATCAAGACTTCTTCTTTGGGGTTCCGGGTCATGAGTTTATAAAGTGCATCTTTGGGATTGACACCTTCGAAAAGAACACTTCTCACAGCTTCGGTTATCGGCATTTCGACTTTGTTTTTTCTTGCCCATTCGGAGACTGACATGGTAGTTTTAATGCCTTCTGCAATCATATTCATGCCGCTCGTTATGTCATCAAGATTTTCTCCTTTTCCGATTCTATATCCCACATAACGGTTCCGGCTGTGTTTGCTTGTGCAGGTTACAATTAAATCTCCCATGCCGGTCAGCCCCGAAAATGTATCCCGGGAAGCACCCATATGGGTTCCCATTCTTTTCATTTCATGCAATCCGCGGGTAATGAGTGCGGCTTTGGCGTTATCGCCCAATTCGGCGCCATCAACAACACCGGCCGCAATTGCCATAACATTTTTAACGGCACCGCCAATTTCAACACCAAGGATATCATTATTGGTGTAAACCCGAAGCATAGGTGTCATAAATGTTTTTTGTATGATACCGGCCACTCTTTTAGAATAAGCTGCCGCCACTACTGTTGTTGGCTTGAAAGTGCCTACTTCTTCGGCATGGCTGGGCCCGGACAAGACTCCGACCTGATCTTCTAAAACCCGGTTTTCAAGAACCTGAACCAGAATCTGGCTTGGAGTCATGAACGTATCTTTTTCAATTCCCTTGGCAATGCTGACAATCACACAATTTTTATTCAAATCATTTTTCACATGCTCGGCCAGTTCCCTGATGGCATGTGACGGCGTTGCAAAAAGTGCCAAATCGCACCGTGATACAGCTTTGTTAAGGTTCTCTTCAGCACGTATGTTTTCAGGCAGGGTTACCTCGGTAAGGTAAGCCGGATTTTTATGGTTTTTATTTATCTCGTGCACGATTTCTGTCTCGCGAGCCCATAGCTTCACTTTAAATCCGGCATGTCCGAGCACAACCGAAAGGGCAGTTCCAAAACTGCCTGCACCTATGATACTGACATTTTTCACTTTTTATTCAGCCTTCCTTCCGATGGCTTAAATGATTCAATCTTGTTTTCCGTTCCCTGAAACAGCCGTTTGATATTGCCTTTGTGTTTAATGATGATACCCAGGCCAAGCAAACTGCTGAAAATAATGACACTGCCATCGATATCCCATCCGAACACATATCTCAAAACCAATTGTGAAAGCGGATAAACAACAGCAGCCGTAATAGAGCCAAGCGATATATAATAAGTTGAAAAAATGACAATCAGAAATATAGCAACAGTAATGCTGATTGAAATCGGTTCAATTCCGTAAAGCATTCCGGCGGCTGTTGCAGCGCCCTTGCCACCCGAAAAATCGGCATAAACAGGAAACATATGGCCAATCACGGCAAATGTACCACAGGTGATCAGGAGAAATGAGTTAACCTCCCAGTTCGGGTGGATGGATATGGGGCCGGTTCCGATTTCGTAGGCAAGCTGGCTGAAAACTGCCGTACAGACAAACCCCTTTGCAAAATCGAACAATAGGACAATTGAGCCATATTTCCAGCCCAAAATTCGGAAAGTATTTGTGGCTCCGGCATTACCACTGCCATGATTTCGTATGTCGACACCGCTGAATATTTTTCCTACCCAAAGGGAAGTCGGTATGGCCCCGATTAAATAGCATAATAAGAAGACAACGGCCAGTGATAACATTTGATAATTTATCTATAAATAAATGAACCGAATGATAGTAAATGTAAAGGTTCGAGGCGACAGCGAGATGCAACTTTTACTATCTTTTATTTTTAAACGTGTCTCTCGGCGTGATATGATGAGCGTACCAGTGGGCCGCTTTCAACATGCTCAAGCCCAAGGTTTTCGCCAATCTCTTTGTATTCGGCAAATTGATCGGGATGAATCCATTCGACAACAGGATGGTGCATTTTAGTAGGCTGCATATACTGGCCGATAGTGAGAACATCGACTTGATGGTCAACACAATCCTGCATCAGGGTGATAACCTCGTTCCGGGTTTCTCCCAGCCCGACCATAATTCCGCTTTTCGTTCTGAGGCTTTGATCCTTGCATTTTTTCAATAATTCAAGTGACCGTTTGTACCTGGCTTGCGGCCTTACATTCCGGTAGAGCCTGGGCACGGTTTCAAGATTATGGCTGAGCACATCGGGCGGGGTGTCTATTACATACTGAAGTGCATCCCATTCGCCCCGGAAATCCGGGATGAGCGATTCGATGGTAACTCCCTCTATTGTTTCTCTTAAAACTCTGTGACATTCCGCAAAAATGGGAGCTCCGCCGTCTTTTCGTTCATCACGGTTTACAGATGTAAGAACAACATGCTTCAGGCCCATTTTACTTGCGGCATCGGCTACCCGTCTCGGCTCATCCCAATCCAGGCCCTGAACCGGACGTCCTGTTTTTACGGCACAAAATGAACATGAGCGCGTGCATACGTCACCGAGAATCATAAAAGTCGCCGTTCCGGCACCCCAGCATTCTCCCATATTCGGGCAACGGGCTTCCGAACAAACCGTATTCAGGTTATTTTTTCTGAGTGTCTCTGAAACTTCTTTAAATTTTTCTCCGGATGGAAGTTTAACCCGCAGCCAGTCGGGCCTGCGCTCTCCAGGTGAAGATTTTTCAATTACATCAAGTTCTTTAATCATATGGGTACGCTCTGTCAAAATCATTGTTCATTTGATGCCTGAATATACGAATTTTGTAAAGCTTCTTCAGGCTGTGCATGGGCCCTTTTCAGTTTAGCGGAAAAAACATCTTCAAAATGCCTCATTATTTTCTCTTTAACGAATTCGGGATCAATGTATTTGCCAAGCAGATCCGCAAGACTTGTTACTTTTTTATTCCTGATGCCACAAGGGACAATATGATCGAAATAGCTCAGATCCGTATTTACATTCAATGCAAAACCATGCATGGTTACCCATCTTGAGCATTTAATACCCATCGCACAAATCTTTTTATCTCCAACCCAGACGCCTGTGAGCCCCTCGATTCGTCCGGCAGTTATTCCCAATTCTGCGGTCGTTCTGATTATTACCTCCTCGAGGTATCGAAGGTACTTGTGGATATCGGTAAAGTACCGGTCAAGGTCAAGTATCGGGTAACCGACAATCTGTCCGGGACCATGATAAGTAATATCTCCGCCCCGGTCGATTTCAACATACTCCGCATCGATACCGGCCAGTTCTCCAAGTGATTTTAGCAGGTGGGCCGAATCTCCGCTTTTGCCCAGTGTATACACATGGTGATGCTCTACAAAGAGCAATTTATCTGTAACACCCGGTTTATACAATTTACCCTTGCGGGCAGCCAGTTTTTGATCTATAAGTTCTTTTTGAACTTTTTTTTGCAGATCCCATACTTCTCGATAGGATCGATGCCCAAGATCAAAAACTTCAACAACGTTCATTATTATTTCTTTGGTTTTGAACCCAGGTGCACGCCCTCACCGTAAGCTTCTGCTGCGGCCTCCATCACGGACTCACTCATGGTTGGATGAGGGTGGACAGCGCTTATAATTTCGTGTCCGGTTGTTTCAAGATCTCTGGCTACAACAACTTCAGCAATCAGTTCGGTCACATGAGAGCCGATCATGTGGCAGCCGAGCCATTCGCCGTACTTGGAATCAAATACTACTTTAACAAAACCTTCTTCATGTCCAAGTCCTGCAGCTTTGCCGCTGGCCGAAAATGGAAATTTACCGACCATAACGTCATAACCTTCCTCTTTCGCCTGCTTTTCGGTCATACCGACAGAAGCAATCTGTGGCTCGCAATAAGTACACCCCGGGATATTGTCATAGTTTACGGGAATAGCATTTTCTCCGGCAAGTTGTTCAACACAAACAATACCCTCATGCGAAGCCTTATGAGCCAGCCAAGGAGTACCTATCACATCGCCAATGGCATAAATTCCATCTGCTGTGGTTTTGTAAGTCGATTTATCCACTTTAATGGCGCCTTTTTCAAACTCAACGCCTGCTTTATCAAGGCCAATATTTTCAACGTTTCCGGTAACTCCGACAGCCAACAATACCTTGTCGACTTCTACTTCTTCCGTTCCTTTTTTGGTTTTGATTGTAACCTTGGCTCCTTTCCCCTTCTTCTCTACTTTTTCTACTGAACTTTCCGTGTGGATCGTCATGCCTTTTTTCTTGTAAATTTTGGCAAGTTCTTTTCCAATCTCTTCATCTTCAACAGGCACGACACTGTTTTGCAGCTCTACCAAGGTAACTTCCGTACCTATGGTGTTGTAGAAATAGGCAAATTCCACTCCGATTGCTCCTGCCCCAACGATAACCAGTTTTTTGGGTTGTTTTTCAAGCTGCATTGCTTTTTCGGAATCGATAATGATCTCACCGTCAATTTTGAGATTTGGCAATTCCCTGGGCCTTGCACCGGTGGCAATAATAAAATGCTTCGCTTTAACGGTTTCCTGTTCTTTGCCATTGTCATCATTCACAGCCAGCTCTTTGGCCGATTTAAAAACACCGGTACCATTCAGTACTTCAATCTTATTGGCTTTCATCAGGAATTGCACGCCTTTACTCATTTTGTTAGCTACTTTCCTGCTTCTCTTTATCATACCTTCAAAATTTGCGGAAAAATCTTTTACGTCCACACCATAGTCGGAAGCATCTGAAATGGACTCAAAAACTTCGGCTGATCGCAGAAGTGCTTTCGTGGGGATACAACCGATATTCAGGCAGACGCCACCCAGGAATCGTTTTTCTACAACTGCCGTTTTAAATCCCAATTGAGCAGCACGGATAGCTGCCACATAGCCGCCAGGGCCGGTTCCGATTACACATATATCAAATTCTTTAGCCATAATATTTCTTGTGGTTAGTATTATTGATTTCAGGTTTTAAAATAGATCCGTATAAATACGCAGAAACGAATCTTTTGAAAAATTTCTTATAGACTTTAAATTTAAACATTCTAAAGCAGATTTTTAAATAACGCTTTTATGTCATAACTCCCTGGTCATAAAATACATTTTGGGTTCTCCGTATTTAAAACCGAAGCGCTCGTACAGGTCGCGGGCGCGGTTATCTTTCCTTACTTCCAGAGTGATTTTGCAACAATCGTATTTACGGGCGATTTTTTCGACCGCTGCCAGCAAAGCTTCTCCGATTCCTTTATTTCTCACGGATGGCTGTACAGCCAGATCATGAATGTTAATCACTTTTTTTCCGGCGAATGTTGAAAATCCAAAAAAGCAATTTGCAAGGCCTACCGCTTTCTCATCATAAATAGCCAGCAGGCACACAGAGTGGTTAAATTTTTTCATTTCACGGATAAGCCTGTTTTTAACCTCACTTTTCAGGGGTTTATTCATGCCCATTGGGTCCCTTGCGTATGAATCCGTAAGGCTGAGTATGGCATCGGCATGAGTTTCCGAATTTAAGTCCGCTTCAATAATTGAAAGCTTTTTCATGAATTCTTTTTTAGGATTTGAGTAGTCAGTGGAATATAAGGAAAGGTCATTGAAATTTTTGGGAGATTATTCAGCATAGTAATGTTAATCAACTCTTAACAGTCTCAGACCTGCCAGGTTTTGATAGCAGGAGTGTTTGAATAAAGTGTTTTTCTGTTGAAACCTGGCAGGTCTTTATCCGCCAAATGATTATTGACATGACATTGATGTCATGTCAATTGTAAAAATGTTCGTTCAAATTTATCCTCGTTATTAATCACTTGTCCAAGAAAACGTATGTTACAGGCCTACAGCATCTTTGGCATAGGTTCGTTCTGCTGCTATAAAACAGGTTGTGGCAGTCAGGCTGCAGATTGAAAACACCGTTATCAAAGCATACGATACGGCCAGTGGCCCGGAAAAAACAGAATCCATCAGCCAGCCTGCCAGCGGAGGGCCCAGCCCGAAGCCGGATACACTAATCACAAACAGGTACAGGCCGCCTGCGAGGGAACGCATGTCCGGTGTTACAAAATATTGAATGATTGCCGCAGCCACACCATTGTAGGAAGATGCAATGAGGACTCCGCAACCAAGCAAGATAAATGCTGTGAACGGGTCTTGCGTCAACAAAGCCGGAATATAAAATAGAAGGGCGCCGATGGCAGCCAAAATTCCCATTCTGAATCTTCTGGCGGGATTTACTTTTGCAAGATAATCAGCCAAAATGCCTGAAAGAATAACCGTGCCCGAAACGCCAAACAAAAACCACCCGTAATGAGGCACCAGGTCCGGGCGGTGAAATAAATCTGTCATAACGGTTCCAAAAAAAGCAAGCATCGTGTAGCCGGTACAGGCCAGTGCCGAGAAACCTGCCAGATGCAGCATCACTGTTCGTTTATTGAGCATATAACCAATTTGGAATACTGTTTTTCTGAACTCACTCTGACCAGCGTTTCTGTTGCCCCGGTTTCCCTCACGCAGATAAAACCAGACCACAGGTGTTAGCAGAATACCGGGTATGCCGCCCGCTATCATGGCAGTGCGCCAATCATATTGCAGCGAAATTGTACCTCCAAACAGAAAGGAAAGCCCTATCCCAAAAAAAATTCCGGCCGCATAAATCGAAAAAGCCAGTGCCCTTCGTTTGCCGCTGAACGATTCAGCTATTAAACCGTAAGCGGCAGGACTCAGCATCGCCTGGCTTATTCCGAGTACCAGGCGGTAGAGAATAAGTAAAGCGTAACTGTATGCAAATCCACTCAGAATGGTAACCAGGCTCCATAAAAAAAGGCCGGTTGCAATCATCCCTTTTTTTGACCACCTGTCGGCGATTCTGCCCATAGGTATGCCGGCAATTGCATAAATAAAGGAGAATGCCGTACCATAAAGAAGGCCGATCTGGAGATTGGTAAGGTTTAAGTCAGACTTTATCTGAACGGCAAGCACCGCGATCAACTGGCGGTCTGCAAAACTGAGCACATATACCGCTGCCAATAACAGAAGCATTCGATATTTGTATTTGAAGAGTAAATCAGAGATAGTCATGCTTTTTTAAAAGCCTGTCATTAGATTTGTCAAAATTTTTTTTTATCTTTCTAAACTGTAAAGGAAAAAAGTTAAACAAATATATTTTTTTATATGATCGGAGTAAATGTAAAAGACAATGAAAGTATTGACCGGGCCATTAACCGGTTCAAAAAGCTGATCACTCGCTCAAGAGTGCTGAACGAATACAGAGAGCGTCAACAGTACACCAAGCCTTCTGAAGAGCGTCGTGAAGCAATGAAAAAAAGTGTGCGTGAAGAACGGCGTCGCAGAAGAGACAACTACTGATCCAAAGGTTTTAATTTTCTATCAGCCCGACAGCATCGGATACGACTCCTGCCGTATCTGTTTTTATATCAAACTTTTCTGATACGGCCATTTCGGGCACCATTACCGATTCAAATCCCATCTTCTCTGACTCCCTGATTCGCTGATTTAAGAAGGGAACTCTTCTTACTTCACCACCAAGGCCTATTTCGCCAATAATAACAGGATTATTACGGATGGGAAGTTCTTTCAGGCTGGAAGCAAGGGCTGCACATACAGCCAAATCGGCGCCGGTATCGGTGAGTTTAAATCCTCCTGCCACATTGAGATAGACATCCTGGCCAGTAAACCGGAGCCCTGCACGTTTTTCAAGAACCGCTAAAAGCAGCGATAACCGTCTCTGGTCGAACCCGCTTGCCGTTCGCTGTGGCGCAGCGTAACCCGAAGCAGTAACAAGCGCTTGCACTTCAACCAGGATCGGCCTGCTTCCTTCCATGATACAGGTAACTGCATTCCCACTGATTGATTTGTCGTGGCCGGAAATAAAGATTCCGGAAGGATTTAAGATTTCTTTCAGCCCCGCTTCGGTCATCTCGAATACGCCTGTTTCGCGTGCCGGGCCAAATCTGTTTTTCACACTTCTAAGCAGCCTGTACAACTGAGCCTGGTCTCCATCGAAGTGAAGAACGGTATCTACCATGTGTTCAAGAATCCGTGGGCCTGCGATATCACCTTCTTTGGTCACATGCCCGATCAGAAGTGTGGTGATGTTTTCTTTTTTGGCAAGTTGCTGAAGCATGGCTGCACACTCTTTGATTTGCTGAATACTGCCGGGAAGGCTGCCAAGCGACGAGCTGAAAACCGTCTGGATTGAATCCACAACCAGTAGATCAGGTTCCTGATTTCTGGCTTGTTCAATCACCGTCGAGATCTCCGTGTTCTGCCAAATATAGAGCCGCTCTCCTTCAATTTTAAGCCGGCGCGCCCGCTGTTTGATCTGAGCGGCAGATTCTTCTCCGGCTACATACAAAATTTCAAGCTCCGGATTGTTTTTGGCAATTTGCAGAGTCAGGGTACTTTTCCCGATTCCGGGGTCACCACCCAGCAAAATAAGTGATCCTTGTACAAATCCTCCTCCCAATACCCGGTCCAGCTCACCGATTCCTGAATTTGTCCTGATCTGCGTAGACGATTCAATTTCACTCAGTTTCTGCAGTTTACCATCAGTGGTACTTTCGAGTTCCAGCTTATGTTTTTTCGACTCTTTTCTTTCTGCTTTGATCTCTTCAAAAGTGTGCCATTCATTGCACGACGGACAAACGCCCAGCCATTTTGCCGACCGATATCCGCATTCACCACATTCAAAAAGTATCCTGTTTTTTGCCGGCATAGAATTTCCTTTAAACTCTTTTAATGATTTGTAATTTCCACTACCTGTTTATTTACATACCAGGATGCAGCCATCATGCCCATTATCACCGTTATGTAATAACCGATAATCCTCCATGCAAATACAGCCAGCCCAATAAAAGCTTCCCTTTCGATAAGCGGGCCCTGGAATATTGCAAACAAGCCTTCGATTCCTCCGCTGCCGCCGGGAGTAGGAACAATCATAAAAGCGAGATGCATTGCCATGCTTCTGATTAACGACAAAAGCTCATTGGCAGGCAACAAACTCAGAATGACAATTGTAGGAACCCCAAAACGCAAAATCCAGGCTGCTGCCGAATAGAGAAACGCTTTTATCAAAAAAGAAGCCGGTTTTTTCTTCAGCTCTCTGGATGAGTCTTCCAAATATTCGGCTTCTTCATAAACTTTGTTCCTGAATCTTTTCAGCAATCTGTATTTGAAAATTTTTTTCAACAAATTTTTAAGAGCCGATGGATTAACAAAAATGCCATAAGTCAGGATACTTGCATGAACAAGAAGGGTAGCATAAATAAAAAACATGGAAGCTTCTCCAACCATACCATATTGATCAGGAATGATATCGAAGAAAAGCCCGAGAAAAAGCAGCAGCGGTATTAACAGAACGATCAATATTTGATCCATTAATACGCCATAAAGCGCAACTGCTGCCGATTTGCCGAATTTTAATCCTTCCCGGTTCATTGCCATCGTTGCCAGAGGGGTACCGCCTACAGCCGAGGGCATAATAGCAGAGGCAAATTCCCAGGTAAGAATTACCCTGAATGAGGCCGGCCAGCTCAATTCCCTGTCCGACAAAAACCTGAATTTGGCAGCCAGAACCCAGATCCGAAGCATTACAACCATAAATGCAATCCCAAGGCCGGGCAGCCTTTTTGGTTTCAGGTGTTCAAGCACTCCGGGGGTATAAGTAAGATAGACAACAATGCCCAATCCGGTAAGGCTCAGCAAAAATGACCAGATCAGATATTTGAGTGAAAACAGCCGCCCATTCAGGCCATGATTATTTTTATCTCTGTTATTCAAAAAGCTTATGCCGATAAGAAACAGAAAGCCTGCCGGTTTATTCAACCTGACAGGCCTTCAGAATTTATTCAATTAATATTAAGGGTCAGGCGATGGTTACTTCATCGTTAAGATAAACATCCTGAATGTAATTCAACAATTTCACCCCTTCTTCCATAGGACGCTGAAATGCCTTACGGCCGCTAATCAGTCCCATGCCGCCGGCACGTTTGTTGATAACGGCTGTTTTTACGGCATCACTGAAGTCATCGCTTCCGGATGCACCGCCTGAATTGATCAATCCTGCACGCCCCATGTAGCAATTGGCTACCTGGTACCGGGTAAGGTCAATTGGGTTGTCGGTGGTCAGCTCAGTATAGATCCGATCATCCAGCTTGCCGTAAGAGGAGTCTCCCGTATTGAGGGCTTTATACCCGCCATTATTAACAGGCTGCTTCTGCTTAATGATATCGGCTCCAATCGTTACACCGAGATGGTTAGCCTGACCGGTCAGATCGGCAGAGGAGTGATAATCCGTTCCGCCAACTTTGAAAGCACTGTTTCGGGTATAGCACCAGAGAACAGTAGCCATTCCGAGTTCATGTGCATATTGAAAAGCTTCGGCGATTTCAATAATCTGGCGGTTTGACTCTTCCGAACCGAAATAAACAGTTGCCCCGACTGCCGCAGCACCCATATTAAAAGCCTGATCTATGGTTCCGAACATAATCTGGTCATACGTGTTCGGAAAAGTCATTAGCTCATTGTGATTGATTTTGACCAAAAAAGGAATTTTATGAGCATATTTTCTGCTTACGGACCCGAGCACTCCGAATGTGGAAGCAACGGCATTACATCCGCCTTCAATGGCAAGTTCAACAATTTTTTCAGGATCAAAATAGGCAGGGTTTTTTGCAAACGAAGCCCCTGCACTGTGTTCAATCCCCTGGTCTACCGGCAGGATTGATAAGTAGCCTGTACCGGCAAGCCTGCCCGTATTAAACAGTCGCTGCAAATTTGTCAATACTCTTGGCCCTCTGTCGGAATGTGACCAAATATCATCAACATAGCTTGCCGAGGGCACGTGCAGTCTATCTTTGGAAATGGTATTACAGGTATGGTTTAGGAGGGATTCAGCGTCATCCCCAAGCAATTCTTCTATACTTTTAAATTTTAGTGGCATAAGAAATCCTCATTTTCCGGTTATAGTTAAGCTCTTTTTTATAATTATATCTTGTTACAAGCTAATATACTGCATATGATTAGAAATGGCTATAAATGCTTTAAGAAAGGGCTTCCATTACGGGTTTTTGGCAGTTTGTAGTTGGCAGTTGGCAGTTTGTAGAAATTTTCGGTATCTATTATAGGATACAAGTTATTTAAAAACAATTGTTTAAAAATTGTAATTTAAATTCCAAAGCCTTAGTTTTGAGGCCAAATTTAGCTGTCTCCTGTCTCCCTGCCAAACAACACTCAACGCTTTACTCCCGTCTCCCTTTCTTAGCACATCGAAACATCGTATCTTTACAACTCTTCAAATCCAGATAGTCAATCAACATGTTCATCGATCAAATTAATCTTGGCAACAAACCGGTTTTCCTGGCTCCCATGGAGGATGTGACCGATTCTCCGTTCAGACAACTATGCAAACAGATGGGAGCGAGTGTGGTTTATACCGAGTTTATCAGCTCGGAGGCTGTTATACGTGATTCTGATATTGCCTTGCACAAAATGTCGTTCGATGAATCGGAAAGGCCTTTCGGCATTCAGATATTCGGCGGGCGTGAAGAAGCCATGAATGGAGCGGCAAAGGTTGCTGAAGCCAATAGCCCCGATATTGTTGATATCAATTTCGGCTGCCCGGTTTACAAAATTGTAAAAAAAGGGGCCGGGTCCGCCTGCCTGAAAGACCTTGCTATGATGGAAAGAATGGCTGGCACTGTGGTAGATGCTGTAAATAAAATTCCCGTAACAGCCAAAACACGTCTCGGGTGGGACGATTCCACTATCCGGATTCAGGAAGTTGGCCTGATGCTGCAAAATGCGGGCATTAAAGCACTAACCGTTCATGCCAGGACCCGGTGCCAAAAATACAAAGGCGATGCACGCTGGGAGTGGCTTAGGAAACTGCGATCCGCTCCTGGACTTGAAATACCTGTGATTGGCAACGGGGATGTTGCCACACCTCAGGATGCGAAACGAATGTTTGATGAAACCGGCGTTGACGGCGTGATGATTGGCCGCGGAGCCATCGGCAACCCGTGGATTTTCAAACAGACAAGACATTTCCTCGATACCGGAGAACTTCTTCCCGATCCTACCATCAGGGAACGGCTTGATTTATGTGCAGAACAACTTCGGCTGTCTGTCATACATCATGGTGAACGGTACGGTGTTATCATCATGAAAAAACATTACGGGCAGTATCTGAAAGGCATCCGGAACGGGAAGAAGCTCAGGGCCGCAATAATGGAACAGAAAGAGATGCAGCCGATCCTGGAATTGTTACTCAATTTTAAAGAAGAAGAAATCTTTGCAATGGCCGGGTAGTGTCGTGTCAACAATAAAACATCGGGTAAAAACCCATCAGTATGTTGAGAAAATGGGAAACCACTATAAAACAACGCCGGGTAATACCACCGCGGACACAACGGATGCACAACGAACACAGCGAGTAAACAGCTGCGAACTATTAGCACTGTCAATGGTGTTCACACCATTGCTAAAACCAAAGAAAACCACACAAATTAAAAAACAACCATAACCACCCCATCCCATCAATCCCATCAATCCCGTCAATCCCGTTAATCCTGGTCAATCCCGTCAATCCTGGTCAATCCTGGTTTTTTTCTCCGCCAAAAAAATCAACCTTGAACTCGAACCCTCGTCAAACGGATCACCCTCATATGAACCGTAGCATTTGTAAATTTCAAAATCCCGCTTTTCCAGTTCTGTCCTGAACCATTCCTCTCCGTAAAGCTTAACTCTTTCGGTATATGACTTAGAATCCCCATTTAAATGAAAGGTGATTTTTTTAAATACCATTTCATTTTCAATCCATCTTTTAATCGAATATTGAATGTCCTGGTATTCGCCCGATTCCTCCGGGGTTAACCCTTTTTCTACTTTGCTGGCATTCATGAAGTCGACCAGCAGCAGGCCGTTTTTTCGCAGCATCTTGTCAACCGAATCAAAAACACGCGAATTTTCTTTATCTTCAATAAAATAGCCGAAAGATGTGAATAAATTCAGGACGGCATCAAACAAACCGGCTACAGGATCGCGCATGTCACCGGTCAGGAATTTTATATTTTCAAGGCCATCATCTTCGGCTTTTTTCCTGGCTTTCTTTATGGCTTCATCCGAGAGATCCAAACCGGTTACATGGTATCCCATTCGAGCAAGCGTAACTGAGTGGCGACCCCTTCCGCAGCCAAGGTCCAAAAGTTTCGGAAATTGATTTTTCGGGATCTCTTTTTCGATTAGCCGGGCCAGCATCCTGGCTTCTTCTTCATTACGATAGGCATACAATTTTTCATAAAGGGGGCTGTCAAACCACTCTTCAAACCATCTCATTCGATATTTTTTTTAAAATCAACAATTCTATTTACGAGTTAAACAACGGGACTCTTTCCAAATTAATTTTGCTCCGGAATATCAGGAGAGGGTGACCCGGGCAATACATCCATTTTTTCGCGGTCGAGCTCGGCTATATAGTGTGAATCAGCTCCGCTATGATACCTTATCTGAAAATAACGCGATGATTTAAAAAGCGAGACCGATCCCCTCATCTTTTTATCTTCAACTGTTAAAACAAGTTGTCCATCCTCTTCCCCTTCTACCTTTGCAGAAATAGAATGGATTTCCAGGATATTTTGAACTCTTTGGATTTTAGCCTCGATCACAAGGTTTTCATCGAGAGAAAGGCTCAAGGTATCGCCTTCTTGCAGTTGTAGAATTTTCTCAAGCGGAATGCCCGTATTTACATAGCTGTATGCAATCACTTTCTCATCATTCAATGGTTCGGCTGTTCCCGAAGCAGGGTCATCAACTTTCAGGAACAGGTATTCTCCCTCAGATTCTATTTTCAATTCTTTAGCGGGATTTGCGTCAGTTTTCTTCCCATCGCCGCATCCCGATATAACAGTCATCAACAAGAGAATTAGAAAAAATGACAGGTAGTTTGGGAGCATGTAGTTGTTATAATTTGTTATTTAATGATTGTAAGAAAAAATCCTGGAGACACTACTTAATCAGTGTCATACTCTTTGTTAATGATTGTTCCGGAGTTATAAGCCGGTATATATACACACCGCTTGATAATGACCGTCCGTCAAATTGCACGGAATGCCTTCCTGCGCTTCTGGCTTCATTGTTAATTAATGTAGCCACTTTTTGTCCGACTACATTATAAACTTCAAGGGTCACATTGGCCGTCCTGTTCAATTCAAAATTGATAACGGTACTCGGATTAAACGGATTTGGGAAGTTCTGCTCCAATTTAATGCTCCTGGGTACTTCAGGATCGTCAATTGTGGAAACAGTTGTATTTACATTAAGCTGTACAGGGACAACTGTTCTTTCATTTTGAGGATCATTGGTTCGAATAATCATATTGGCTTCAAATGTCCCTTCTTCTTTGCCGAATGACCTAAAATCGAGATTTACGGCTTCCGTTTCTCCGGGATTGACAACACCTCCCTGTTGTTGAATATCAAGCCAGCTAAACGGCTGAAATGTCCGGTTTACTTCAACATTGTCAACATCGAGAATCGCTCCTTCTACATCATTCTGGCTTACAATCAGAAATGAATCCATTCTGTTGCCGGTTGTATATGGAGTTTCAGCTATTAGGGTTCCGCCATATCTGTATTGAATCACCTCATCATCCGGGTTATAAATTACCTGTACTTGCCGATATTGATTTGAGACAAACTGGGCACCATTACTGCTAATCACCACATCTCCACTTTCATTTAGAGTTTGCACAAATATTAATCTGCTTACTCCAAATTGCTGCGGATTATCTATAAAAACAATTGCAGCGGAGAAATCTCCCGTTCTGTCATCTCTGAATACGATATCATAACGATCAAAAGTTCCGGAAGAATTCGGCCTGATGGCGATATCAGCGGAAAACTCATATGCCCCGAATGGCTGCGGGCCAAAGAAAGGGCTCTGCAGCCGGATAAAATTGGATGATGTGTTTCTTTGAAGCCGAAGGTGGGTGGTACCATCAGAAGGTGCAGCGGTAGAAATATTGAATAACTCACTGTCAGAAAATGTTCGCCAGCCAGCCCTTGCCGCATGATCGCCGGTTGAGAAACCTTCCAGCGAACCGAAGGAAGTGGAAAATACAGAGGTGTTCAGCGCAGTTGTGTTCGCAAAAACGGATGTGGGGCTGTATTCCGCATTTGTCAAGTCAGGCATTTTCGTTTGCATCTCAATTTGGGAATTCGAAGAGGCAAGGGAAATAACCGGGCTTGCAGAATTTAGTGTGGAATTGGTGAACTCAAAATCAATATCATATACAAGCGGCTGACTTCCGGTGCCCGATACATTCCCTATATCAAAAGGAACTACAATATTGTCTTCACGGTTGATATCGACCTGAATAAAATCCGTTGAAACCGTTCTTTGCGGCGGATCTGTAATAGATTGCCTGTAAAAAGAAACCGGAGTCTTGGTCAGGTTCATACTCATGGCCGCATTAGCCGGCCCCATGCCTGTAGGTGAATTCGTACCCGTTGCATTACCATTGAATTGTACTTGCGGGTTTGAAAAATGGGAAACCGTCTGAAACTGGCCTTGAGGTAACTGGCTCATTACCGTTTGAAATCCGTTCCCGTTTGAATCTTCCCAGAAAAAACCGGCTGAATTTTCAAAAACACCTCCCACTTCACCTGCCGGTGCGGCCGACCTTTGAGCATCCCTGTCATGCACATTACCGAGATTATGGCCGATTTCATGCACAAGAGTAAACGTATTGCCGGTTTGTTGTACACGGTTTAATGAGAATCCCAATTCCGGAACTCCCGCCACACTGCCAAGGCGCCAGGCTATTCCTCCGGTATCATCGATGTTTGCGATTCCAGCCACGAGGTCGGCACCCGCATTGTCGCGGAAATCATGGATCTCAAGAAGCTCATCGCTTGGAATACCGTCATCTTCCCAGGGATTGAAATCGGGTTTAGCAGTTATTAGCTGCAGCCTTTCAGATGATGACCTGCCATCATTCAGCTCATCATAATTGATCTGCCTTGAATCAACAAGCCGAAGCTCAATGTCAACTTCACTGTTATCGAGTGCAAGCTGTGAAAGGCTCATTGCCTGTGCAATCAGGTTTTGGATCGAGCCAAATGACGATTGGTTTTGAGCCCAATCCCTGGCAGCAGGGGTGTAAACAATGAGCAAGTCAATAGTGATCACTTCATCAACAGTAGCTTCTAAGGCCTCGGTACTGACTGTCGAATTTGATGATGAGAGAAAGGATTGAAATGATGACGGATCAGGCAAATGGATGTGATCTGAATCAACGCTGCAGGCTACATATCCGGAGTGGTCGGCTTCCGAAAGGATTGATGAACCGGTGAGAGGGTCATGGTTAAGGTCGAGTTCAAGGTTCAGGCCAATGTCATATATTTTACCCGTCACATTACCGTTGCCCGAGGTCAGAATCAAAAAACCGTCGGAACCATCTGTTTTGCGGGCAATCACCGACCGGGTGCCTTTGAAGTACTCAAGAGTCCGAATCACTTCATAATCCTGTTCCTTTTGCGGAGATACGGGAATTTGGATTCGTTCACCTTCAATAAATTCCAAATCACCAAATAGATTTTCATTTAAATTTACGGATAACTGACCGGAAGGCATGTCAGTGATCGATGCAGATTGCATAGCGTTCCCCTCAATAAGGTCAAATAGCTTGACAGGGTTCTGTGATTGATCTTGTGCGACAGTATTTATCATCAAAACCTGCACAAGAATCAGGAGCAGGACAAGTTTTTTGTGCATTTTTAAAAGTATCTTATTCTGTTTCTATAGTGCTCAGTATTTTAATTACCGGGTAAATCATAAATTATATAGTGGAATGTATAAAAATATATTTGAATAGTTAAAGACAATACGTACAGAATTATATAATATTTTTATAAAATTACTTAAAAACAATTAATTACTTCTTACCTTAAATCCGCAGAGAAAATTGTATTTAATCCGTCTTGAAGATCGCATGAGCATTTTTTGTTGTTAAATCAGCTATTTCACTGATTTCCATATCTTTTACTTCGGCAAGTTTTATTGCCGTGTATTTCAAAAAAGCAGGTTCATTTCGTTTCCCTCTATTCGGTGCAGGTGCCAGGTAAGGTGCATCTGTCTCAAGTAACATCCGGTCAACCGGAAGCTGCCTGACGGATTGATCCACACCCGAGTTTTTAAATGTCAGCACGCCACCCAAGCCAAGGTAAAGCCCGAGGTCAATCGCTCTCCTTCCTTCATCAGCCGATCCGGTAAAACAGTGCCATATTCCGGTTAAACTGCCATCCTGTTCTTCTTCAATAATATCCAGCAAGTCGCCCGTACTTTCGCGGTTATGCAGAATAACGGGTTTTTGAACAGCTTTTGCGATTTTACAGTGAATTCGAAGGCTTTCTTTTTGTTCTTTGATAAAGTCTTTACTCCAGTAGTAATCCAGGCCGGTTTCTCCAACACCTATAAATTCGTCTTTTTCACATAAGCCATGGAGCTTTTCTTCATTCAACGGCAGGTTTTCTTGAACGCTGCATGGGTGGATACCGGCCATATCATAAAATTTTATTTGCGGATGCGACAGTTTTTTCATTTTTGGAATCGAATCAAAATCGATTGCAGGAAGCATGATTTGTTTAACACCGGCTTCAAGAGCCCGGTTAAGAACCGCATCAAGATCTTCTTTAAACTGTTCAAGAAAAAGGTGACAATGGGTGTCGATGAATATCATATTTGATTAATTTTGCTGACTTTTTGAATGATAATGAAATAAACGTTTTATCACACCGGTTTCCGTTTCAATAAGATTGAACCCGTTATCCTCGAGTATTTTTTCAAGTATTTCGTGATGATGGACCGCAACACTCCCGGTAAATGCAGCGGCTCTTACCTGGTGTTTGGAAAGAGGAATCACCTGCTCCCTGACAAACTTTGTTATGGCATTTTCAGCATATCTTTGCAGTGATCGGGGGTAGTTACCGGAATATAATTTACCGGCAAGAGATCCAAGGTATTTGCTGCCGGCTGATTTCATGTAGAGATTATCATAAACAGCTTCCTTACTGAGCCCGGGTAATTCATTTTTTATCCACTCACGCTCCGGGCCGGTGATTCTTCCGCGCAGCCAATCTTTCAGAAAACCTTTCGCCATATCAGCGGCACTGCCTTCATCACCTAAAATATAACCGAGTGGAGGAATTTGTTCTACAATCTCACCGGATTTCACAACCCCGGCCCCTGATCCGGTTCCGAGAATACCGGCTATTCCTGTTTTGTTTCCAAAAAAAGCCCTGCCTGTCCCGCACAGGTCGCTTCTGAACTCAACCGGTACCTCCGCATAAAGGATGTTCATCAGCTTTTTCAGAGGTTCTGACATTTCTTCATTTGCACACCCTGCCCCGTAAATAAAAATCTTCCGGGGTGAAAAGCTTCCTATAGCTTTTTTGAGCCGGCCGGCCTGTTCCCGTTGATTGAGATAGAACGGATGTAATCCTTCTGTTGTTAGGAAAACCGGGTTACTGTTTTCCACATAACACCAGTCGGTTTTAGTGCTGCCACTATCAGCAATCAGTATCTGCATTTAGTATCTTCCTATAAATTTTCTGGGGATTTAATTTACAAAACGAATTTATAAATAACGGTATGCATGATTTCGACGCGCTGGCAAAGCGCCTTCAGCCTTACTACTCAAATTTCAATGTAGCAAACCGCCTGCTATTTACCGGGCATTCCCATCAGGCCTGGCCGGATGTGGCATTTGAAGGTGTTAATGAATATATGGAAATCGCAGCACATGATGTGGACACAAAGTGGGAAAAAGCATTTACCAAAACGGAAATTTTGAGAGATTA
>CAYPZI010000045.1:0-20775 GCA_964415185.1 uncultured Balneolaceae bacterium
AGGTTATTTGCGGATTTGACGGATTGTGCAGATTGTTGATCACATTCATAATTAATTCTGCAACAATCATCTTCAAAACTGCTCTTGTAAATGAGGGCATCGGAATTTACATTAAGCGTTTTCATTCAGGTTACAGTTTTTACCTGATATTCAGCTACAGTTTTACGGAAGTTATGTACAGAATTTCAGCATTTTTATTGTTTTTCACTTTTTTGGCGGCCAATCTCTCTGCACAACCCAATAATACTGCTCCTGAAACAGCAGCGGTTGACAAAATTACGGATAAAGCAGATGTCCTGATAAGCAACGGATCTATGGGAAAGGCAAGGGAAAAAATTACCGAGGCAAAAAACCTGTCTGAACATATCGGGTATGAGAACGGTCTGGCACGGTCGGATGCCCTGCTTGGCAAAGTGCTGCATACCCAGGGGAAATACGATTCTGCAGCCGTAGTGTTGGAACCGGCATATGAAAAGTACAAAGAAACAGCAACAGGACTCTCCCTTGGAAATCTTTTGGCTTCAAACTACAGGTTTCGTTCCGAGTATATCAAATCTATGAATCTTTACCAGGAAATACTTGAGAGGGCCATTGCTGAAAATGATGAACATTTTATATCAGCCATCCATCAAAACCTGGCTGTGGTTTATGAAAACCTGAACGACCGTTCTCAGGCACTAAACCATTACCAGAAAAGCCTGGAAATTGCCGAGGCAAGGTCTGATACACTTACTCTCGCCACTCTTTTAAATAATATCGGTGATTTGTACAGGCAGATGGAGAACTTCGAAGAAGCTGAATCATACATGGATGAAGCGTACCACTATTCAAAAATGCTGAATTCTCCCGAAAAGCTGATTAATTACCATATCAATAATGGTGTATTGAAAAGGGCACAAAAAAAGCATGAAGAGGCTATTTACAATTATCATGAGGCGATTAAACTGGCTGACCAAATCGGCAATGTAATAACTCCTGTTCAGGCATTGTTCAACATCGGAAATATTTATCTCGATAAAGAAGAGTTTTCGAAGGCAGAGGCGGCCTTCAGGGAGTCACTTGAAAAAAGCCGGGAGCTGAATATCAGGATTGGGGTGCTTTACAACCAAATCGGCCTTGGTGATGTTTATTCTAAAACCGGTGACCCCGAAACGGCACTCGTCCACTTTGAAACGGCACATAATCTTATCAAAGAAATGGGTGTTGTGAGTTTGATGGGACCGGTGCTGGAAAAACTATCGGGGGCCAGCGAAAAAACGGGACAATATGATGAAGCTTATCAGTATTTGAAAGAATTCTCACAATTAAGCGACAGCCTCAATACGGTTGAACAGGAGAAGGAAAAAGCCAGATTTGAGACACTCTTGGGCCTGAGAAACGAGAGGCTACAAAATGACATGCTTCAGGAAAAGGTATATGCCAGGAATCAAATGCTGATTATTGGCGGAATATCTTTATTACTGGTTGGTATTGCATCGTTTATTTTATTCAGGATGTACAGAAAACAAAAGAGGCAATCGGTTGAATTAGACCGGATGAACAGGCAGTTGAACAAACTTTACAAGGAACTTGAAGCTAAAAACAGTGAACTTGAAGATTTAAGTAATACCAAAGATAAACTCTTTGCAGTGCTGGCTCACGACCTCAGAAGTCCTGTTTCAAAACTCTATTCCATTATGATGATTATCCGCGAAGGGGGAACCAATGAGTTGGATATGGAGGAAGTGATGAATGAATTGGATTTGAGATTCAATCAAACCATGCAGATGCTTGAAAATTATCTTAGCTGGGCACAGACTCAAATGGAAGGCTTGAAACCTGAAGTGGAAAATCTAAATTTGCAGGAACTTGCCAGTGAAATTGTGGAGCTGATGAATCAAAATGCTACAGCGAAGAAAATAGTGATCAAAAACGAAATCAATGAGCCTCTATTGGCCTTAGCCGACAGGAACATGATGCGTATTGTTCTGCAAAATCTGGTTTCAAATGCAATTAAATTCAGCTCTGAAGGTGATTCGGTTTCGATTCATGCAGAAAAAAGCAGTAAAGAAGTCAGAATTGCTGTCAGGGATGAAGGTGTCGGTATTCCAGATTCGAAGCAGGAAAAACTGTTTCGTGCGTTCAGCCATTCAACTTCGGGTACGAACAGTGAAAGCGGCACGGGACTGGGCTTATCGATTAGCAGGGATTTTACGGAAATGCAAAATGGCCGTATCTGGTTTGAAAGTGCCGAAGGAAAAGGATCAACTTTTTATGTTGAATTGCAGAAAGAAAAAGCAAAAGATGCATCCGATACTGTGCAGAAGTTTTCATCAGCTCAATCCGGATAATCCGCTATTCAAAGTGAGAAAGTGCGCAAAATGATTTTTTATTAATGGGCGGCGGTGCATATTTATCGCAGAACAATTTTGACAAATCGCGCCTTTTTGTAAGTTGTAAGTTGTTTCCAAGCGAACAACGAACCACAAACAACACACAACAAATCAACGCATCCGGTACAAATCTTGTGTAACTACAAAATTGCGACATAAACTTTTACGTTAAGTCAGAAGTTCTGATCTTGTAGAAATCATCTGAAAACTTGATTTTAATCACGACCACGTTAATTGATATCCGATTTCAGGTATGCGATATTCGATCTTTGATCTGGTGGTAACTTCACATAAACTTTTTTGCGTGCCGCACGGGCTGACAGATTATTCAAAACGGCAGATGTTTTTTGAAATATCTGTGCAAAAATTCGGGAAAGTTTTCGATGATTCTCGGGTTGTCCATATTAAACTCGAACGGCAGTTCTTTTCTGATGTCCAGGCTGAACGAATCGCGTGAAGAGTAAAGCGTAGTATTTACTTTTTCCCCGGCAGCAACAAGGTCAAGATTAGTAATACTCACCCCGATATTTTGATGTTGATGATTCAAAATAGCTGTAAAGAAACTGCTGCCATGTTCCGATCCAAGTAATGTGATGGCAAAACGCGTGTCGCTGTCGAACCGGATAATGCGGTAGTCGTGACTCAGATTCAAATCCACAATCTCCCTTTTTATGTCGAGATAGTGCCGTTGCCAGGGCAGTTCCGGATTCCACAAAACCGGCAGGTTTCTTCTGCACCATTTTCTTATAAGTGTTCCCGAGTTACTGCCGGCAAAACCGCGATTTTGCCAGTATTTAAATTCACTCTGGTAAACCGAAGGAGCCGCTTTTGCCGGTACAGGCGGAGAATCAAGTAAAACGGGTTTCCCGTTTAAAATTTCAAACCAGTAATCGGTAATTCCGTTTGTGATTAACAAAAAAGGGGCTTTCACCGAAGTGTTGTATCTGGCAGTCTGTATGGCTGTTTTTTTAGTAAGACGGACAGACTCGGCTTTGCATTCGGCAAGCAGGTGAGGTTCAAGCTCATCCGTATAAACAATCAGGTCAGACCTGAGCGGATTTGTACTTGCCGATACTTCCACAGGTGCTTCAATACTGATACGGTGTTTAGACCATTCCGCTTCAAGTACAAGGTATTCGGCAAGGCGCAGCCGAACCCTTTCTTCCGGCCGGTTGACAAGCGGCTTTCTTTCAATGGGATTCCATAACATTTTTTTGCCGTTCCGGAAAACAACCTGTGGAAAATGATTTTGTGTGACACTTTTCATGTTTTTTACTTGATCCGGAATATTTTAGAAGCATGCCCTGCGAATTTCTTGTACAGAAAATATACAATAAATATACAATGAGCTTGGCAACGGACAAAAAGGATTATTCAGGCTTTAAAGATCAAAGTCGATCAGAGAACTTATCTCATCCTCTTTCTTTTATTCCGGATATAATCCTCAAAAACAAATTCGCCGAGATTGTCAAGTGATGAGTAGTAGGCTTTACCATGATTTGCTTCCGTCATTTCCCTTATAAATTTTTGAAGATAGGGATCACGGGCTATCATAAAGGTGGTTATGGTGATGTTTTCTCTCCGGCACTTCACTGCCTCATCAAGCACCTTGTTGACTATTTTTCTGTCAAGTCCGAAACTGTTTTTATAGAGCCTTCCGCCCTCAAACATGCAGGATGGTTTTCCGTCTGTAATCATAAAAATTTGTTTGTTGGCAAATTTTTTCCTTTGCAGCAAATGTTTTGCCACCTGCAAACCCTGAAGGGTATTGGTGTGATATGGGCCAACTTTCAAATAGGGAAGATCCTTGATTTCAATCTGCCATGCTTCGTTGCCGAATGCCACAATATCAAGCGAATCTTTTGAATAGTTATTCAGAATTAACTCAGACAAAGCCATAGCTACTTTCCTGGCAGGTGTAATCCGGTCTTCCCCATACAAAATCATTGAATGGCTAAGGTCTATCAACAAAACCGTAGCCATCGATGTATAGTGATCGGTATCATAAACTTCAAGGTCATCCTCCCGGAGGTTAAACTGATCGAGTGAGCTGTGTTTGAGCATGTTCATCATGGTCCCGGTTGAATCGATGTGATTAACATCCTCGCCGGGTTTCCATTTTCGTGTTTCGGGCTGACGCTCAAGCCCCGTGCCGGTGTAAGGCGTTTTGTGATTGCCTCTTCCCCCTTTTTTTAGCTGCTTAAAAATCTCTTCAAGAGCATTTTTACGCAACGTCCTTTCGGTTTTAGCTGTCGGGACCATGATCATATTCTCTTCATCGTACCGGATAAATCCCCTTTCCTGCAAATCTTCAAGAAAATCTCCCATGCCATAACCATCATCAAACTGGTCGGTAATCTTATACTGTTTGTCAAGTTCTGTCATCCACCGGATGGCCTGGCTCACATCTCCTCCGGCAATGTTCAGCAACTGCTGAAACAAATCCCACATCGTATCAAATGGAGATTTTCCCGACAGGTTTTCAAATCTTGAATCCCATTTTAAATATCTGAAGTGCATAATTCTTTTCTGATTATTTTACTAACATAACTAACTTGAAATAAAAATCATTGCATTTATACCGAAAAAACCCTCTGCGGGAAATGTCACCCGCAGATCTCGCGGATTACGCAGATCCGTTTATTACAGGCAACAGTTTCAGTGAAACTGAATTTACAACCATAAAAAAATCTGCGCTATTTGCGAAATCTGCGGGCAAAACATCTCCCGTTGATCTGATTGTGAAGAATAATTTATAGATGAAATGATATTCATAAGTACAAAAATATCTGCGTGATTAGCGGAACCTGCGGGAAATAACTTTCGCAAGTTTTACACCATACTCTACCCGAATTCAGTAATCAGCTTTTCCAGGATCTCATTAAATACATTGTCAACCTTTCGCTGATCCGGATGTTTTGTAAACCAGTTTACAATTTCCGAGGCTCCACGAGCAAATGGAACTTCAGCTTTATAACCGGGGACGAGCTTTTTTATCTTTGTATTGTCAAATATCATAGAGTGAGATTTATCTCCCAGCAGGCTTGCGCCCCAGTCCGAGTCCACGTCAGCTATTTTGGAAGATGGAATGTAAACGGGGTGATAAGACCCGCCCGATGCATCAGATACAATCTCAAAGATCTGGTTCCATGATAAAACCTCATCGGAGGTGATATGAAATGAATGACCTATCGCCTGCGGATTTCCAAGCAGGCCGGTAAAGCCCCTGGCAAAATCGCGATGATGAGTCAGTGTCCACAGTGAAGTGCCATCACCGTGCACCACAACGGGTTTACCCTTTTGCAGCCTGTTGAGTACCGTGTAATTGCCCCTGAACGGCAGCATTGTCCGGTCGTATGTATGCGATGGCCTCACAATGGTTACGGGAAACCCCGTTTCCCGCCAGGCTTTCATCAACCGAACTTCACAGGCAATTTTATTTCTCGAATACTTCCAAAATGGATTTTTTAACGGAGTTGATTCGGTTACAGGCACCATTGTTGGCGGTGTTTGATAAACGGAAGCTGAACTTATGAATATATATTGGCCGGTTTTACCTTCAAAAAGATCTAAATCGGTTTCAATATGAGATGTTTCAAAAGCCACAAAATTAACCACTACGTCAAATTCATAATCGCGAATTTGATATTTTACATCTTCCGGCTTCCTGATATCTCCCCGGATCACTTTCACATTTTCCGGAAGTTGTCTATTTGATTCGCCCCTGTTCAAAACGGTAACCTGAATATCGTTTTCTAAAGCTGTTTCAACACAAGCAGAGCTTATAACTCCGGTACCGCCTATAAATAAAACATTCATAAAGATTACTAACTTAGAACTTAACTGAACTTATCATACTGCTCATGTTGTTAATATTTATGCAAGCGTAATCAAGTTAATCGATTGCCATTCATATCACAAATCATGAACTTAAGTTTACAGAATTAAATTTAAACTAATAAAATCTGAAAGAATGACATTCAAAAGCATCAACCCATACACCAATGAAGAGATTTTTTCATTTCAGGAGCAAAGTGAAAAAGAATTCCTGTCGGTAATTAATAAAACAGATGAAGCATTTAAAAAATGGCGAACCGAACCTGTCGAAAAAAGATCGGAATTGCTTAATAAGGCGGCTGATGAGCTCGAAAAAAATGTAGAAGAGTATTCAAAGACCATCACCCTTGAAATGGGCAAGCCGATTACACAGTCGAAGGCCGAAGTGCTAAAATGTGCCTGGGTTTGCAGGTTTTATGCAAAAAATGCCGGAAAATTTTTGGCCGATGAAATTATCGAGACCGACGCAAGTGAGAGTTTTATAAGTTACGATCCGATTGGAGCTGTATTTGCAATCATGCCGTGGAACTACCCTTTCTGGCAGGTATTCAGGTTTGCAGCTCCGGCACTTGCGGCAGGTAATGCGGGCGTTTTAAAACATGCACCCAACGTATTCGAATCTGCCAGGAAAATTGAGCAGGTTTTTCAGCGGGCAGGATTTCCCAATAATATTTTCAGCAACATATTTATACACCACGACAAAAGCGAGAAGGTACTTTCAGACAAACGGATAAAAGCTGTAACCCTCACGGGAAGTGAAAGAGCGGGCCGGTCAGTTGGTGCTCTCGCCGGTAAACATCTGAAAAAATCCGTTTTGGAGCTGGGTGGCAGCAATGCTTTTGTGGTATTTGATGATGCGGATGTTGAAGCAGCCATTGAAACAGCAGTGACGGCAAGATTTCAAAATGCAGGCCAGAGCTGTATAGCTGCTAAAAGATTCATCATAACCGGTTCCGTATATGACTCTTTCATGGAAGGGTTTACGAAAAAGGTAAAAGAACTTAAACAGGGCGATCCTGAGTCGGAGGGTACGGATATAGGCCCTATGGCCCGTAAGGATCTCGCCGAAGAGCTCCACAAGCAGGTTACCGGATCGGTAGAAAAAGGAGCGAAAATTCTTACCGGCGGTGAATTAGACGGTGCATCCTACCAGCCGACAATCCTGGAAAATGTAAAGCCGGGAATGCCTGCGTTTGATGAAGAAACATTCGGGCCGGTTGCGGCCGTCACGCGGGCAAAGGATGAAGACCATGCCATCGAGCTTGCAACGAGCTCCGACTTTGGTCTTGGTGCCACTATCTTCACCGGCGACATTGAAAAGGCAAGACATTTGATAAAATATATTCCGGATGGTGCACTCTTTGTTAATGAGCTTGTAAAATCGGATCCCAGGCTGCCGTTCGGCGGAACGAAAAATTCAGGCTACGGCCGCGAGCTCTCGAGAGAGGGAATTCGCGAGTTTCTGAATATAAAAACCGTTTATGTGAAATGATTATTAACCGGCAATTGAACCCGGAAACAGGCGCCTCCTTTATTTCTGTTTGAGGCTTTGATTTTGCCGTTGTGCTGTTCGATAATATTTTTGGATATGGCCAGGCCAAGCCCAAGTCCGAATATGGAACCGGTGTGTTTTGAAGTTACGTTTGGCTCAAAAATCTTATCCAGCATATCTTCAGGTATCCCCTGTCCGCTGTCACAAATTGCCACCGAAATCCAGCCTGACTCTTCCCGGCAGGTGATTTCGAGAGAACCTCTTTTCCCCATGGCATCAGCCGCATTCAGGATGATGTTAGTCCAGACCTGGTTCATTGCAGCCGGATTCGCTTCGATTTTTGGCACCTCCTGAAGGTCGAGCTTCACATCGTAATATTTGATTCGATTGCTTGTAAGCTGAAGCGTATCGTGAATTCCTTCCCTGATATCAATCACTTCCGTTTTCTCTTCCGAATCGCTCCGGCTGTAACTTTTAAGGCTGCGAACCAGGTTTGCGATTCTGTTTCCTGATGAGTCAATATTTCTGAAAAGACGGCCCATTTCAAAATATTCAGCACAAAACTCGATCCACTCCCTGTCAACCGGTTTGTGAGATTTCAGGGAATCCAGTACTTCGTCCGATACCTGGGCAAGAGTACGGATCTTATTTCTCGGAAGATCGGCAAAATCCTTTTCGATGGAATTCATCTTATGCCTTATCGCTCTTGTGTCGGGAAAGCCTGTTTTTTTACCCTCCTCAAAAAACCTGCCTGCCAATTTTTTAAGATCTTTTTCAATATCCGCATATTCCATCCAGTCGGTTATACGGGTTTCGAGAGTTTCAACAGAGCGAATCAAAGCAGCCGTCGGATTGTTCACTTCATGTGCAAAGCCGGCTACAAGCTGGCCGAGCGTTGCCATTTTCTCCTGGTATATCAGTTTATTTTGTGCCTCCTTTAAATCTTCGTACAGCTTTTTCAGTTCATTTCTCTCTTTGTTCAGTTCCTGATTTACCGATTCCAGTTTCATTTTCAAGATGATACTTTGCCTGTATCGTTCAAGCAAATTGGCAAGTATCACTTCGTCAAGGTATTCCTGCATTTCGGGATGCTTTTCGAAGAGCTCTTCCATTTCCCTGCCCGGAATTTTCAAAACCTTCACCTCGGTTTCCGTTTTTGCAGTAGTTAGTGACGGATACCGGGTCGTAAATGAAATAATACCGATAAGCGCGCCGGGCTGCAGCCTGCTTACTGAAAACTCCTGGTCGGTGTAGGGCTTAACCTTGTAGAGATTTACAATGCCCTCAAGCAAAATATAGATATCATGAAGCGGATCACCTTCATTAAAAAGCACTGTTCCGGCCGGATAGGTGCTAAAATAACTGGCTGAGCTGCCATCACTGTCGATAACCGAGCGAATCATATTAATTACTTCACTGCGGTCTTCAAGCCATTTTGAACCGAATATAAATTTCATGATTTCACTATAAAAGCCATTACTGCTGGTCTCAGATCAGATCTTTGGCACCCTTGCCGAGCAGTTCCCGGCCGGCCCTTTTGCCCAACCCGGCAAAGCTCTCAACATCTGATTCCAGTTCAATATCATACTGTAGTGTACCGTCAATTGAAAGAACAACTGCATAAAGGTGAACCTTTTCATCTAAAATTTCGGCATATGCTCCTACGGGCGCACTGCAGCCTGCTTCCAGTTCGTGCAGCAGGTCTCTCTCGATTTTAGTACAAATAACAGTTTCCTGATGATTAAGCGGCTTGCAAATATTTGCCAATTCGGTAGCATCTTCACTCACTACTATAGCAAGTGCACCCTGGGCAGGGGCAGGCACCATCCAGTCGAGATACATGCTGATATGCTTTTCCAGCCCGATACGCTGCAAACCGGATGCAGCAAAAACAGCCCCGTGCCATTTGTTATCCCTGACCTTTTGCAACCTTGTATTCACATTGCCCCTGATATCGGTAATCGTGTGGTTGGGATACCTGTGCAGCCACTGAGCCTTTCGGCGGTTACTTCCCGTTGCAATTACCGCTTCCGTGCCCGGATTGTTCAGAAAACCTGTTCCAAGCGGAGCCACCAGGGTGTCTCTCGGATCGTGGCGCCGGGGAACTGCAGCAACCTTTAAAGGAAGCGGGTTATCTGTCGGCAAATCTTTAAATGAATGGACTGCAAGATCAATTTCTCCGCTGAGCAACGCATCATCAAGAGCTTTTGTAAATACGCCTTTGCCTCCCATTTCGGCAAGGGGTGTGGTTAAATCCAGGTCGCCTTCCGATTTGATGTGAACCAGTTCATATGAAATTCCCTTTTCAGCAAGCAAATCGCCAATGAAACCGGCCTGCCATAAAGCCAGCTCACTGTCTCTCGTTCCGATTCGTACATTTTTTATCATTCAGATCCGATACCATTTTTCAGTTTAAACATTTGCGAAACCAGCTCTGTTACTTCCTCTGAATCATGGTGATCCCTCAAATGCTCAATACTGTAGGCGGCAATCTTGTTTACAATTCTGCGTGTCAGGTTATCGACGTTATCGATATCAGTACCTGCTATTTTATTCCTGAAAAATTCCAGTTCTTCATCCCTTATGGCTTCGAATTTTTGGGTAAGGGCTTTTATGGTGGGCACAACTTTTTGCTGTTTCAGCCACAGTTTATAGTCACAGATTTCCTCCTCAATAATTTTCTTTACAAGGGGAACCTGTTTTTCACGTTTTCGGTAGGCTTCATCGGTAACATCACTCAGCATATCCATATTGGCCACGCTCACAAAAGAGTATTCAGCAACATTCGGGTGAATATTTCGCGGTACAGAAAGATCGAGCATGATCTTCGGTTTAGGGTCTTGCAGTGAAGGTGCCAGGTGTTCAGGCAGGATCACCGGTTCATGAGATCCCGTAGCAACTATTACCAGGTCAGCATCTTTAATCTGATCCGGCAACTTTTCCATATCGGCAACTTCCACGTTGAATTTTTCTGCCACAAATTCAGCTTTATCCCGTGTCCTGTTGATCAGGGTAAGCTTACCGGCCCCGAGGTTAACAAGATTCTTACAGGTTACCTTTCCGATTTTCCCGGTTCCTACCAGCAAAATATTTTTCTCATACAGGTTTTTAAACGTTTTCATTGCAAAACGTACGGCTGCATATGCCACCGTTGCGGCTCCGTGTCCGAGAGATGTTTCACTGCGCGATCTCTTGTGTGCCCTGAATACATGCTGCATCATTCGGTGCAGTTCACCTGAAACCAGGTTTTCAGAAGCCGAAAGTTCATAACCTTCTTTTACCTGTTGTATAATTTGGAGATCACCCAGGATTTGAGAATCAAGCCCTGTGGCGACCCTGAAATAGTGATTGACGGCAGCAAGGCCTTTCAATTCAAAGCCATACTTATGAAATTCATCCAGGTTGCCGTTTGAATAGGTTACCAATAGCCTGATCATTTCTTCAGGGGAAGCGTGTTCGGCAATCATTTCGGTACGGTTGCAGGTAGAAACAAGAATGATGCTCTCAATTCCCTCACGCCGGGCTCCGTCCAGTAGCAATCGCTGGCTGGAAGAACTTAAGCTGAAGCGTTCTCTTACTTCAACCGGAGCTTCCCAGTGGTTAATTCCGATGACCGTAAAATTTTCAATTTTAGGTTGTATCATTCTTTTACTGCTATTTCTTTGCTGCTTTTTGATTTTGTCTTTTTCTCTGTCTCCTGAATATTGATCTCGCCCGTTTCATATTTAATTCTATCCAGAACCTCGTCAGCAAGTGCCCGGATAAAATAAGGATGATCATTCAATCCTTCCATAACTGTAATATTTTCAAAACTTAGGCCTTTTTCTTCCATCTCTTCAGGCAATTCCACACCCAGCTCATACAATGTTTCGATGTGATCAGTTACAAAAGCAATGGGAATCATTAGTAAATTTTTTATACCGTAATTCAGATGACGCTCCACCAAATCAACTGTATTCGGCTGGGTCCACTTTTGCGGTCCCACTTTCGACTGATATCCAAGCCAATACGAATTCTTTCGCGCTCTTAATTTCATCACAGCTTCCACCGTCTCCTTGATTTCAACCGTATATGGATCACCGCTGCGCACCTCAAGCAACGGGGTACCGTGAGCACTGAAAACAAGATGAGTTTTTTGGGCTGTGTCGTCACCCATTTTCGCCAGTGATTCATCAATGCGCTCATTGATAGCTGCCAGGTACGCAGGATTACGATGATAGTTTTTAATATGGAACTCTTTCCATGGGGTATCGGCACCAAACCTTTTTTGTCGAATGGTCTCCCAGTCCCGGAAACTGCTCCCGGTTGTTGTCCAAGAAAATTGTGGGTAGAGCGGCAGGAAAACGGCGTGCGTAATCCCATCGGCTTCCATATCATCCATTACCGTATCGGCAAAAGGAATCCAGTAACGCATGCAGGTATACACCTTGACATCCGTATGATTAAGCGTTTCATTCATTTTTTTTTCAAGAGCACGCCGCTGTTTTTCGGTAAGTCCGTTAATCGGCGAACAGCAATCGGACACAACTTTATTCTGACGGTTATAACAGTGACGGTTACCTGTACAGCCATTTGGGCAGCCGTTAATTTCCTTGTAATCTTCAGCCACATTCGGAGCCCTGAATTTTGAAATCAGGTTTGCAAAAGTATTTTGAAACCGCCCGCCTCCAAGCTTGATAATATCTTCATCGCTGAACAAATTATATAAAAAATCGCGTACGTTTTCACTGTGGGTTGGACCACCCAGGTTCATAAGTACAATTCCCAATCGCATGCTATGACTGTATAAATCGATTTGTGGCTATTATTCTACGTTGTTAATAAACCGGTTTATTGTGAAGAGAAAGTGAAGAGGCAGGGTGCAACATTTTATATTTTTATCCTGAAATTGACTTGATATCGACGGCAAAATGCCTGTTTAGTGATCGGATAAGTGTTTTTTAATAACAGGCATATTGAACTATTTTGCTGTTTAAATGTTAACTCATCCGAGGACTGTTCTTCACTTATTTTCATTATTTTGAAACTGCCGCCTAAATCAGGCTCATGATTTTTAATATGAATTGACAAAAAATTTGATAAATAAATCTATATATTCCACGAGCGTCATACCTGTATCAGCTTGCTAATGATACAAGATAAATTGATCTCTACATGATAAAAAAATATGCGGCGGAGTTTATCGGAACATTTTTTATTGTTCTAACAGTCGGATTAACGTCCGATCCGCTTGCTATCGGTATCTTAATAACAGCTCTTGTCTATATTTGGGGAAATAGCTCGGGGGCTCATTTTAACCCTGCCATTACCTTGTCGTTTTGGGCAGACGGCATTATGTCAACGCGCGAATCGGTGGTGATTACTACCGGACAGATATTGGGTGCTTTTGCCGGGGCTGAACTTGTACTTTATCTAAGCGGGTCTGCCTATGTAGCCGTTCCCTCCGATTCGATCTCTCCTTTTCAGTTTGCCGTGATCCAGTTTTTGTTCACTTTTATCCTGGTCATGGTCTACTTGATGTTATTTAATACCGAACGTTTCCGGAAGAACAACGTTCACGGCATTGTTATCGGGCTGACCTATTTTTCAATATTTGCCATCACGGCTCCGCTAACCGGCATCGGGTACAACCCTGCATTATCTATAGGTTTTTCGACTTTTGAAGTATTGCTGGGAGGCAGTTCCTATGTTCACTTGCCTGTATATATTCTCGGGCCGTTGCTTGCCGGATGGGCCGGTTCGTATGCTTTCCGGTTCTTTGAGCCATTTGAATAAACCCTTATTCTGCCCTTGGAAGACCGAAGCTGAATAAAGAGCCTTTACCCGGCCGGCTTTCAACTTCAATATCGGAACCGTGAGCGTTTAAAATACTTTTTACTACGGAAAGGCCGAGCCCGGTTCCGCCCTGATCTCTCGAACGGGCCTTGTCGGTACGGTAAAACCGGTCAAACAACCGCTCGAGGTGCTCCTCCGAAATACCGATTCCCGTATCGATCACCTGCACAACGGCTTTATCCAAGTCTGCAACCGCAGAAATTTCAACACTGCCATCGTTTGTATATTTTATGGCATTTGAGGCAAGATTTTCAATTACCTGCTCGATTTTTCCCGGATCCGCTTCCACCATCACGGTTTTTTTCGTATCCACTTTAAATTGAAGCCCTTTTTCTTCGGCGGCCGGCCTTAAAAGTTCATCAATTTGCTTGAATATGTCTGAAAGGTTGAATTTCTCTTTCCGGATAAAAAATTCATCGGAATCGTACCGCTGCAATGTAACAAGGTCTTTAAACAACCTGCTGATTCGCTCGGTTTGCCTGATAGCTATATTCAGGTAGTGATTGCGCTGCTTTTTGTCCAAATTGTTCATCTGAAGCATTTCAAGCGAACCGGCAATAGTATGAAGCGGGTTGCGAAGCTCATGTGTGATATCCGCAAAAAACTGGCCCTGTTTTTCGTATATATTTTGAAGCCGGCGATTGTCTTCACGTAAGCGGGATGCCATTTGATTCAGTGAATTGGCCAGTTTTCCAAATTCATCCTCGCGGTCAAGCCGCAGGGTTTGCGAAACATCTCCGTCGGCAATTTCGCCGGCGGCTTTTTCAAGCTGAAGAATCGGCTTTGTAAGGTACCTTGCAAACCAGATACTTACCAATATCACAAGAGCAATTGAAACAAACATGCCGGTATAAATAATCCACCGGATTGTCTTGATAGGCTCATATAGCTGCTCTTTTAACTGGCTTACCTGCAGAAATGCAGCAGGATTTTGGGAGCCGTGCAGTGAGGCAAAAGAATATATTTTTTCCGACTGTGAATCATTGCTTACAATTACCGTATCCCTTCCGGCAAGTTTTGAAATCATATCATCCGGAAAAATGCCTGCCGCATCCGATTTTTCATGATAGGGTACGGAAACAAAAAGAATCCCATCGGTATCATATACTGCAATCCTGTAACCCGAGGCAATAGCTGCCTCATTTAAATGGGTTTCGAAAATATCATTGTATTGAAGGGTTTCAATTGTAAGTCTCAGCCATTCGGTATCACTCCGCAGATTATTTGACCCCTCATCTATCAAAAAATTCCGGATAAACAGAATGGAATAGCTGCTGATTGCCGTAATACCAAAAATCAGCAGAAGTATGAACGTCCATGCCAGTTTTGATCGGATACTCATGTGGTCGGAACTTCACGGTTCAAACCATAGCCAAGGCCCCTGTAGGTTTTAATTATTTCCGAGGCTTCTCCAAGTTTGAGTCTCAGGTTTTTGATATGTACATCTACTGTCCTGTCAAATACAAATTTATCCTCGTCACCAATATGTTCTAAAATTACCTGCCGGCTATACACCCGTTTCGGATTTTGAAAAAAAAGTTTGATCAGTGTAAATTCGGTTGATGTAAGCTCAATTCGTTCTCCGTTATGGTATAATTCTTTTCCGTCAACATCGAGATATAAATTACCATACTGAAGCCAATTGCTTTTTTTAGGATCCTGCCTTCTCAGCAAAGCTTCAATGTGAATTTTAACCAGGTTCAGGCTTGCAGGCTTCGATATATAATCATCTGCTCCCAGCTCCAATCCTTCAATTTCATCTTTTTCCTTGTCTTTGGCAGTGAGAAAAATGACCGGAATATCCTTCATAACCGGGTGCTTCCTGATCCGTCTGCAGATCTCTTTTCCATCGATATGCGGAACCATAATATCGAGCACTGCAAGGTGAATATCTGTTGCGTGTCGGTTGATATATTCAAGTGCCTGTTTTCCATTGTATGCTGTCAGAACATTAAAATTGTTCATCTCAAGAAAATTGGATAGCATATTTGCCGACTCCTTCTCATCTTCAACAAGCAGAATGGTATGATTGGGTTTGAATGACATTTTTCAGTAGCAATTAATTAACCAAAAGGCCAGATAGTTCCCTGTTTTGTTTGCAATTTTTTAAAAAGTAAAATGATAAAGTATATTGACTGTTTGTGAATTCAAAAAATAAAATATCGATATTCCTACTTTAGTCGCAGACTCGAGATAATATATTTAAAACGATTTAAGATATTCTTTAACAAACTAACTTTAGAAAATGCCTCTGCAAAAACAGGTAGTCTGGATTACAGGAGCCTCATCCGGAATTGGCGAAGCCCTTGCCTATGCCTATTCTGAAAAAGGCGTGAACCTAATTTTATCAGCAAGACGGGTTAAGGAACTTGAACGGGTTCGTGAAAATTGTGAAGTGAATGATAATGAAGTTAAAATACTACCCCTTGATTTGAGTGAAACTGATGAGATGGCTGTAAAAACCGGGCTTGCAATCCGCATGTTCGGGCGGATTGATGTATTGGTCAACAATGGAGGCGTCAGTCAGCAAGCCTATGCTGTTGAGTGTACGATGGAATCGGTGCGTCGTATTATGGAAATTAATTTCTTTGGAACCATTGCCCTGACCAAAGCCCTGTTGCCTCATTTCATCGAAAACAAAAGCGGTCATATCGTAGTGATCAGCAGTGTTATGGGCAAAATCGGGACAAAACACCGTTCAACCTATGCCGCTTCAAAACACGCCCTGCACGGCTGGTTTGACTGCCTTAGGCTGGAAGTACATCAATATAACATTGATGTGTCGCTTGTATGTCCCGGCTATGTAAAAACCAATGTCAGTAAAAATGCCTTGACGGCAGATGGGGAAAAGAAGAACGAAATGTCTGATGCTCATAAAAAAGCGATGAGCCCGAACCAATTTGCCCAAAAACTCTTGCCAAAACTGGCTAAAAGAAAAAACGAGATCTACGTTGGGGGCATTGAAATAATTGCCATCTATTTGAAAAGATTTCTCCCGGGCCTGCTGAAAAAACTTTTGCTTAGGGCAAAAGCGACTTGACCTTCAATATTTATCAATAAATTTTGCTGAGGATATAAATCCGATCAGCCAAGTCTCTTTCTCTTATTCAGGTATGCAAGCAGGGCAAGGTCAAAAGGGCTTAGCGTATCAATTTCTACAAAATCAACATTGGCATTTGAGCAGGCCAGTTTAAATTTTTTCGTATACTCCTCGATTTTGGATTTGTAGTCCTTGCGCACCTGCGCGGGCATAAGTTCAATTTCGCTCCCTGTCTCCATATCTTCAAACAGAAATTTGCCATCCGGAAAATCAAGCTCGCGTTCGCTTTTGTGTTCCAAAACATTAAATAACAGAACTTCATGTTTTTGATGACGCAGATGCTTTAATGCCGATATCAAATCGTCATGGCCCGAAACATTCTCAAAAAGATCGGTTAGAATAATTACAAGGCTTCTCTTTTTCAGGTTTTCTGCCAGCTTGTGAATGGCATTAGCCGAAGCCGAAACCCTTCGCCCGGGATTTTCAATATCCTGCTCGTCCAGAATGTTTTCCAGATTTCCAAAAAGATGCCTCAAGTGGCTATATGATGATTTCGCTGGAAAAAACTCGTTGATGTCCCTGTCGAAAGTAATCAAACCGGTTGCATCGCGCTGCTTGTTCATCATATACATCAAAGCCGAGGCGTAATGAATTGCATATCTCAGTTTTGACCAATCGGCAAAATATTTGAAGTTCATCGAACTGCTGGTATCCAGCAAGATATATCCGCGAAGGTTGGTTTCGGCTTCATATTGCTTCACATAAAATCGCTCCCGTTTGCCGTACACTTTCCAGTCGATGTGTTTGAAATCATCCCCGGCATTGTAGGGCCTGTGCTCTGCAAATTCCACACTGAAACCATGATAAGGGCTGCGGTGAAGGCCGGCTATAAAACCCTCTACAATGGTACGCGCTTTCAGCTCAAGAGGTGCAATTTGAGTAAGAATGTCAGGGTTTAGCAGCATGAAAAGTAATTTTATTTGAAAATGATATAACAATAATTCACCTGTTTCATTGCATAATAATGAAAATCACCGAATATTAATGCCAATCACTTAACAATGTATTTCCCAACCTATTATGAAATCACTAAAAATACCCTTTGATGTAAATGACACTAAACTGCTTGATCAATTTTTAAATGAAAAGGTTTTTGAAGCCATCGACATGCTTGAAGAAGATATGGAGCCGCGGTGGGGAGAAATGGATGCAAGGGAAATGCTTGAACACCTGATTAACTCTTTTCAAATATCAAACGGAAAACTGGATGTACCGTGTTTAACTCCAAAAGATAAAAGAGATAAACTGCAGCAGTTTTTAAAATTGAACAAAAAGATGCCTAAAGAATTTAAAAATCCGTTGGATGATCAGAAACCTGAAGAGTATCAATATTCTTCATTTAACGAAGCCCAAAATGTTTTAAAAAAGGAAATCGAAGATTTTCAGGCCTATTTCAGGAAAAATCCTGATAAAAAAGTTACCAATCCTACGTTCGGCAAAATCGGGTACGATTTATGGAAAAAATTTCACTTTAAGCACTGCTGCCACCATTTGTCTCAATTCGGAGTCATTGATGAACCTTAATTACTGACCTCCTGACTCCATAAAAAAACGGGGGTTGCATAAATTACGTCGTAAAACAGGAAATCGTGTTTTGTTCGTTGTCAGTTGTCTGTTGATTTCAAGCCAGCCACGAACAACAAACCACACATAACGAACCAGTGAACCCGCTACAATTCTAATGCAGCTAAAAATCGCAACTTGAGCTTTTATGTTAAGTCAGGAGTCCTAAATTATAAATCCTTAAGCAGGATTGCCTTTCAGTCTGTATATTGAAAATATAACAACCCGGCAATGTTTCTCTTCAATTAATAATTTTTTTATACACATCAAAACTTAAGCAGCCATGGCAAATGTAAAGAAGATTAAAGGAGTAATCGGAATTCTCACCGGCGGCGGGGATGTTCCCGGCCTGAATCCGGCTATACGTGCGGTCACCATACGGGCACGAATTGAAGGGTATAAAGTTATTGGTATCCGGCGCGGGTGGGCAGGTGCCATTGATATCATCCGTGATAAAAAAGCGGATAACAGCAATAATTTTATTGAACTGACTGAAAATATTGTAAACCGGGCAGGACGAACAGGAGGCACATTTATTCACACTTCGCGTACGAACCCGGGCAAGGTAAAAAAGGAAAATGTACCCGAGCACCTGAAAGATGCCTATAACGACGACATAAATGACCTTACCCCCGAAGTTCTGAAAAATCTTGAATTTCTGAATATTGATTATCTGGTTCCCATCGGAGGCGACGATACACTCAGTTACGGTGTTCATCTTCATACCCAGGGCGTTAAAGTAGTAGCCATCCCCAAAACCATGGATAATGATGTTCCCGGTTCGGACTACTGTATAGGGTTCAGCACGTGTGTAACCCGTACCATCTCAATTGCCAATAACCTCCGGACTTCAGCCGGGTCGCATGAACGTTTTTTGGTGATGGAGGTATTCGGTCGTTACGCAGGTTTTACGGCCATGCTGCCCACTATGGCGGGCGCAGCCAATCGTTGTGTTATACCCGAGTATAAATTTGAGATAGAAAACCTGACCGAACTTCTTGTTTACGACCGGAAGCAAAACCCAAGTAATTACTCAATGGTTCTTGTCTCGGAGGGAGCTATGTTTGAGGGTGGTGAAATGGTTTTCAAGGACTCCACAACCGATGCTTATGGTCATAAAAAGCTTGGCGGTATTGGAGACCTGGTATCTGAAGAGCTAAAAGAACGCTCTGCTAAATACAACAACGGCAAAAAAATTAATACCATTAACCAGAAGCTCGGATACATGGTGCGAGGCGGAGATCCGGATGCCATTGATTCAATCGTTCCGATGGCTTACGGAAACCTCGCACTCGACCTGATTCTCGATAACATCCACGGCAGGCTGGTGGTTCTCAAAAACGGCAGGTATGATAATATCCCGATCGGAATTGTGACAAGCCAGAAAAAACTGGTAAACATCAAAAAACACTACAATACCGAACGCCTCCGTCCATTTTACAAACGGTTTGAGATGCAGCCGCTCTTTATTATGACGAGTGAGGGGTAAAAAAGTGAAAACGCAAAACGGAAAAGTGAAAAGTTGAACAAAGTGCTCTTAGTTTGGTGATTTCCTCCGAACGGATTCGGCGAAATACCGATTTTTTCGGGATGAAAAGTTTAGACTACGAGATTACTGTGTTGTTAATCAAAACCTGTCAGATTTCAATACAAATTTGAACATTGACTTAACACGATTCAACGGTTAAAAATTGTACCCTCGCCACCGGACTCTGTTAGATCAAAAAAACAGGCTGAAAGGTTGAAAAAGTAATTAAGGCCACCTATAAAGTTTTAATGCAAGACAATAATTCCTAAAATTTTAGAATCCCTTGATATGTAATGATTTGCAATTTCACATTTTCGATTCATCAACATTCTGTTATTTTACAGCAAAAAATTATCGGGAATCATGAACAGAATCAGACAGTGAATGGGTACAGATCTAAAACAGCTCGAACAACGCCTTTGGAGTGCAGCCGATAACCTTCGGGCTAACTCTTCTCTCAGCTCATACGAATACTCAACTCCGGTCCTGGGTGTCATCTTTTTACGCTACGCCTGGAGCCGGTTTAAGCCGGTACATGATGAGCTTTCGAAGCAGTCCACCGGCAGACGGACAATCGGGCCCGATGATTATAAAGCCGAAGGGGTGATGTACCTGCCGGAAGAAGCCTGGTATGAGCATCTGCTGCAACTTCCGGAGAATGAGGATATCGGTAAGGCAATTAACAATGCGATGGAAGCAATCGAAAAGACCAATCCCGAGCTGGCTGATGTGCTGCCCAAAGAGTACAAGCGATTTGATGACCAGACTCTGAAAGACCTGCTCAAAACCTTTTCCAATATCCCGGTGGACATTGGAGGGGATGTGTTTGGGAAAATCTATGAATATTTCCTGGGAAAATTCGCAATGAGTGAAGGACAAAAAGGCGGAGAGTTTTTTACTCCTACTTCCCTGGTGCAGCTCATTGTTGAAATTATTGAACCATTTGGAGGTAAAATATTAGACAAGGCAAGTGGATCGGGTGGTATGTTTGTGCAGAGTGCAAAGTTCAGGAAACGGCACAGAAAACAAAACGGCAGTGTGCTCTCCA
>CAYPZI010000046.1:0-20298 GCA_964415185.1 uncultured Balneolaceae bacterium
AGAAAAGAAACTTTGCGGGTTTCTTACGACAGATTATAATTGACACAACACTAGTGTTTGCAAATACATTTCACATTAACTCAGCTCCTAAAAAGTATTTGCAAAAACATATTGAAACCTTATTAAAAGAAAAAGATATTACGCGGACTCAGGCTCTGAAAGTGAGTAAGTAAAAAATCCATCGCCCCGAAATTCTACAAATTGTCGGTACTGAATATTTCAACCATTGGATAAGGAAAGTTTTTGGAAGTGACAAGCAGGCTGTCATTCATTTCATGAATAGTGCCTATATGATCAAATGCCTTGACCAGGCTGTAATCGTTTTTGCTAATCTGATATGTGGTAACCACTTCTTCCCCTGTTCGATTAAGCTCATATGTTTGAATGAATATGTAATTTTTATTGCTTATAACATTATCCATTACAGCTCTTTTGCCGCTATCACTGCTTTTATAACTGATTACCGGCTGATTTTCATTAAATGAAGGCACGATCTGGATCAATTCGAGGCCATCTAACAATACTCTGTCCGTACTTTTATATTCACTATTATTTTTTGAATAGATTTTTATATGCGGTAAATATCTGTCTACAGAATAAACGATATCATTGTTTTCAGAACAATAAATTGTTCCTCTTGATAATTGGTCTGTCAACAGCCAGTTATTAGAGGTAAAAACGTTTCCAAAAGTTTTTCCAGGGGTAAGATCGAATTTAGAATGTGGAATGATATTTCCTTTGAGGTTTTCAGAAACTCCTGCCGGCCCCAATCTGCTTCGGATTATGATATGGCTATTATTGGCACAAAAGCTTTCAGGAATATAATCAAGAATTATTTCATTACTGAGTTCTGGTTCAGGATTGTTGACATTATAAGCAAGTAGTTTTCTTTGATTATCCAGGAGAAATAATGTTCCACCATCTTCATCAATCAACATATCAACAGGTTGAAGAAGTTCGCCGGGCCCTCTACCTGACAATTGGAAAGTATTGATATGTGCACCATTGTTTAGTTTGAAAATCTTCAACTCTTTTGACCGTGAGTCCAGAAGGAATACTTTTGAATCAAAAACTTTAACTTTTTTTATATCACCAAAAATATAATTCCGATCTGAAGATTGACTTCCTATAGTAATAAGTGGCAATGAATATTCTAAATTTTCATCCTTTTTTAATTCAAGTAAGCTAACATGACTACTATAAGGCTGGCTTTTTTTAATTGATTCCAAATAATTCTCATCAAAATTGTATGTATTGACTTCTTTTTTACAATTGTTCAATAATAATATTGTGAACAATATAATATGTAATGAATATATTTTCATACATCACCTCTGTTTTATATTTAGGTTTAAAATGTCTACATATTTTATAAAAAAAAATGGGGGGCAAGTATTCGATAGTAATTTTATAACTTTGTGAATTTCATCAAAACACAAGTCTGATTCAACTAAAAATCAAGCAGTGATATAACCACAATCCTTCAGCTTACGGAGTATTTTCACAGAATCGTACAATGTTTTGATCCCGTAAAAATAGCAATGAATAACACCGCTATACACTGCGCTTAACACTGTGCAACTCTGTGGTTATACCTTTAAGGGCAAGAACCTTAATACCTGAAATTGCATATCAAATTTGTGGCAAACATCTGAAAACTTGTTTGTAATCACTATCACGTTTATTGATATACGATTTCTGATATGCGATATACGATATTCGATCTGGTGGTAACTTCGTAACATCTATTTTGTGAAACGCCCGGGACAGACAAGAGTGGGATCTGTGCCGCTGTTACGATTGAAATAGCGTTGCCTCCGACAGTCATCGGAAAATAAAAATCAGCGAAATCCGGTACATCCCATTAATCTGTGATCAAATAACCGCAATCAATAAGGATCATACAAATTTGTGATATGTATTCTGTCAATCATTTCATAACTTTAACTGAATAAATAAAAAAACAGTTAATTATAAATAATTATGAGTAACACATTAGAATTCACTGACGATAATTTTTCGAGTGAAGTCGAAAATTCCGATAAACCGGTCCTTGTAGATTTTTGGGCTGAATGGTGCGGGCCCTGCAAAATGGTAGGACCGATTGTTGAAGAGCTTGCCGATGAATATGAGGACAAGGTAAAAGTTGGCAAGGTAAATGTAGATAACAACCCTGAGATATCGGTCAAGTATGGTATCAGAAGTATTCCTTCACTGTTGATTTTCAAAAACGGAGAAGTTGCCGATCAAATCGTTGGAGCTGTGCCAAAAAATCATATCAAAAAACAGCTTGAAGCTCAACTGGCGTAACCGGCGATTTTTAATACGAAGTTTAGCTATAAGGCAGTGGATTTCCGCTGCCTTTTTATATGATTATAAGTTTTAATGCATTTCTCAGATAATCCCGATCTTTTATTACAAAACCCCGGCGATTTCCTGATCCGTTACTCATTTTTACAAATGCACGGTGTTCTTTGAAAACTATTGAATTGACTAAAGCGTTGTAACCCTGAAATATAATGTCATGGAAAATGAATAAATTGGCAAAAAAAATTGCATTGATCCTCTTGGTGCTTGTTGCAATAAGTGCGATCGCCTATCCGAAAATACAACTTTTGTTTAGTAATTCAGCAAATCAGGATCAGAGTAATGAGAGTCAGCAAATTCTCCAGATAGAGGTATACGTGCCGGGTTACACTTCAATTGAAGACAAAATATTTGCCACCGGTTCTGTTCTTGCAAATGAAGATGTAGACCTGAGCGCTGAAGCATCGGGCATTATAACAGATATTCATTTTTCGGAAGGCCGTGCCGTAAAAAAAGGGGACCTTCTACTCAAAATTAATGACAGCGAACTCCAGGCTGAATTGCAACGGGCTGAATTCAGGTTAACTCTGGCAGAACAAAGGGAAGGCAGGCAGCGGCAACTACTGGAACGGGGCGGCATCAGCCAGGAAGATTATGATGCAACCCTGAATGAAGTGAATGTACTCAGGGCAGAGAAAAGACTTATCAATGCACAAATTGCAAAAACAGAAATCAGGGCCCCGTTCGACGGAGTGATCGGTTTAAAATTTGTGAGTGAGGGCAGCTACATTAGTCCGCAAACCCGAATTGCTACATTACAAAACCTGAATCCCGTAAAAATTGATTTTACCGTGCCAGAAAGATATCTCTCGCGTGTAGCTCCGGATGATAAAATCGAATTTACGGTTCAGGGGGTGGATTCAACTTTTACCGGCAATGTTTATGCGATTGAACCAAGGATTGATTCACAAACAAGAACTTTAAGGATACGCGCGCGCAGCAAAAACGATGGAAGGCTTTTGCTGCCGGGTGCATTCGCAAATATTGAACTGATACTTGAAACCGTGGAAAACGCAATTATGATTCCAACCATGTCGGTCGTGCCGCAACTGAACAGCCAAAAAGTATACAAGCTTGAAAACAATGTGGTAACTGAACAGATTGTTGAAACGGGGATCAGAACAAGTGAGCGTATTCAGATTATTCAGGGAGTAGCAGATACAGATACTATCTTAACCACCGGTCTTTTGCAGGTTCGCCCCGGAGACCAGGTTGAGATCTCCAAAATTGAAACGGGATCCTGATCATGAGTTTATACTCCCTCAGTATTCGAAGGCCTGTATTGGCATCCGTAATGTCGATAGTTATCGTGCTGTTCGGAGTGATTTCATTCTACTATTTGGGTGTGCGTGAATATCCTTCGGTTGACCCTCCGATCATAACGGTTGCTACAGAATATACGGGTGCAAATGCAGATGTAATCGAGTCGCAGATAACCGAGCCGCTTGAAGAGTCGATCAATGGTGTGGCGGGTATAAGGGTATTATCATCCGTAAGCCGGGAGGGGCGAAGCACGATCACCGTTGAATTTGATATTGATGTGGATCTTGAAGCGGCTGCCAACGATGTGAGAGACAGGACTTCAAGAGCGACACGTAACCTCCCTGCGGATGCGGAACCGCCTGTGGTTACCAAAGCCGATGCGGATGCCTCTCCGATAGTATTCCTGAATGTAAACAGTGACCGCCGCAACCTTCTCGATCTCACCTCCATTGCCGATAATATTTTTAAGGAACAACTCCAGACCATTCCGGGGGTCAGTGAAATCAGAATCTGGGGTTCCAGAACCTACGCTATGCGGCTCTGGATGGAACCCCTGAAGCTTGCAGCTTATGGAGTGACACCGCTCGATATTCAACAGGCTCTTAACCGTGAGAATGTGGAATTGCCATCCGGACGGATTGAAGGCAATTTTACCGAACTGACTGTCCGCACCATGGGCAGAATGACTTCAGAAGAAGAATTCAATAACATGATTATCCGGGAAGAAGCCGGAAGCGTTGTTCGCCTGCGCGATGTGGGGTACGCAAAACTTGGAGCGCAAAATGAAAGAACCGTCCTGAAACGGGATGGTGTTCCTATGGTGGGAGTTGTTGCCATACCTCAGCCCGGTTCAAACCAGCTTGCCATCACCGAAGAGTTTTTTAATCGGGTTGGCCGAATAAAACAGGATCTTCCCGAAGACATTGATGTGGCTGTGGGTTTTGATACATCTGAGTATGTACAGCAGTCCATTAATGAAGTACAACAAACCGTTTTCATTGCTTTAGGCCTGGTAGTATTGGTGATTTTTCTATTTCTCAGGGACGCCAGGTCTACCCTGATTCCCGTAGTTGTGATACCGATTGCCCTGATCGGTTCATTTTTTATCATGTACGTAGCCGGTTTTACCATTAACGTGTTAACCATGCTTGCCGTTATTCTTGCCATCGGCCTGGTTGTGGATGATGCAATTGTGGTACTTGAAAATATTTATGCTAAAATTGAAAAGGGGTTGCCTATTATTGAAGCCGGTGTTTTAGGTACGAAAGAGATCTTCTTCGCGGTTATTGCAACTTCTTTGGCTTTGATTTCTGTTTTCATGCCCATTCTATTCCTGGGTGGCGTAACCGGGCGGCTCTTCAGGGAATTTGGCGTGGTAATTGCCGGTGCCGTGGCCATTTCATCATTTGTGGCACTTTCTCTCACCCCAATGCTGTCAACCAAAATTTTAAAAACCGGGTCGGGAAAGAATTGGTTTTATGAGATGACTGAGCCGTTTTTTGTTTGGCTGAATGATATATACAAACGTTCTCTTGAAAGCTTCATGAGGCATCGATGGCTGGCATTCGTTATCATTGCCCTTTCCGCAGGTTTTGGCTTGTTCATCAATTTTTCATTGCCTGCAGAACTTGCGCCGCTTGAAGACAGGGGCCAGGTCAGAATTTTTGCCACGGGGCCTGAAGGTGCAACTTTTGAATATATGGATCAATATGCCGACCAAATGGTGCAGATGGTTGAAGAAAACGTTCCGGAAAAGGATGGTTTCATTACTGTAACCTCTCCGGGTTTTGGAGCATCCACTTCCATCAACTCTGCCTTTGGCTTCCTCATTTTAGAGGATAAAGAGAACAGGGAGAGGTCGCAGCAGGAAATAGCTGATATTCTTTCTGCCAAAGTAAAAGATTTAAGTGGAGCACAGGCATTTGTTTCACAACCTCAATCCATTGGCCAGAGAAGCCTGGGTTTGCCGGTACAGTACGTATTGCAGGCACAAAACCTGGATCGTTTAAAAGAAGTGATACCGAATTTTATCAACCGGGCAATGCAACATCCCACATTTGTATATGCCGAATCAGATCTCAAATTCAACAAACCTGAATTGCAGGTTTCTATCGACCGGGACCGAGCCCGGGACCTGGGTGTTTCAACTTTTGATATAGCCCAAACGCTTCAGTTATCACTGTCCGGTTCGAGGTTTGGTTTCTTTATAATGGATGGAAAACAGTATTGGGTTATTGGTCAGATGGAAAGAGAGAACCGGAATGCTCCGATTGACCTCAGAACGATTTATGTCAGAAATAATAATGATGAGCTTATACAAATGGATAACCTGGTTTCAATCAGTGAGCAGAGTGCCCCGCCCCAGCTTTTCAGGTTTAACAGGTTTAAATCGGCTACAATATCGGCTTCGCTGGCACCGGGAAAGACGATAGGCGACGGAATCAACGCAATGAATGAAATTGCCGCAGAAGTGTTACCGCCTGCCATTACAACCGATCTGAGCGGGCCGGCAAGAGATTTTGCAGATAGCGAAACCAGTCTTAATTTTATTTTTATTCTTGCTCTGGGTCTTATTTACCTGGTTTTGGCTGCCCAGTTTGAAAGCTTTCGTGACCCTTTCATTATTCTTTTTACAGTACCCCTGGCACTTTTCGGTTCTCTTGTTTCCCTTTGGTACTTTGATCAAACTTTGAATATTTTCAGCAGAATCGGAATGATTATGCTGATAGGGCTGATTGCAAAGAACGGGATTTTAATTGTGGAGTTCGCAAATCAGCGCCAAAACCAGGGCATGAATGTCATGGATGCCATTATGGATGCTTCTGCCGTCCGGTTTCGGCCAATCCTGATGACTTCCATATCAACTATATTGGGAATCCTCCCGATTGCATTGGCGCTGGGTGCCGGTGCCGAAAGCCGGATGTCGATGGGTATTGCTGTTGTAGGCGGATTGTTAATCGGCAGCTTTTTTACGCTCTATGTAATACCTGCCGTTTATTCATATTTTGCTACACAAAAAGAACGAATCGAAATTGATGAAGATAAACTGGAAGAAGTTGAAAGTATTGAACCCGCCGCGTTATAATTATTTTTTAACCTGTTCTTTTTTTATTCTGGCTTTTTTGAAATTTGCTATTCCGGATCATTTGGCGGCTCAGCCCGGCCAGGTTCTTGAGCTTGATCAAGCCATAAAGATCGGCCTTGAAAATAATTTTGGTATCAAACTGGCACGTACTTCTGTTGAAGTTGCAGAAAATAACAAGACTCTTGGAAATGCAGGGTTTTTACCTGCCCTCACAGGAACTGCTGCCCGTACCGAACGGTTTTCTGAAACGATAGAGACGGAAACTGAAGTTTCGCAGAGCCTAATCGAGGGCGCAACCACAACGATCACCAACACTGATGTTTCACTGAGCTGGACATTATTTGATGGCCTAAGGATGTTTGCTGCCTGGGACAGGCTGGGAGAACTTGAAGAATTAAGCAAAACCGAGCTCCGCTTGCAAATGGAGCAAACCGTCAGTGATATTATCGTGCTTTATTACAATGTAGCGGCTCTTCAAAAACAGGTCGATATCCTCAGAAATTCTGTAGATGTTTCTTTGGAAAGAGAAGAAATTACTGAAACGGAGCTTGACCTGGGTTCAGGGTCCAAATTTGACCTGCTACAAGCCAGAACCGATTTAAACTCAGACAGGGCTGCTGTTTTGCGTGAGCTGAATAACCTTGTGCAGGCAAAGACCTTGTTAAATGAAATTCTTGCCCGGGACCTTGAAACCGAATTTGAAGCGACCGACGATATAGCCATAAACAGATCTTTGATTGGAAATGAAATCCTGCAGAAAATCTTATCTGACAACACCGAACTGGCCATTGCCCGTTTGGAGGAGTCTGTTGCCAGGCAAGAGGTGAAAGAAGAAAAAAGCGAAAGGTACCCAAACCTTGTTTTCAATTCGGGATACAGCTTTAATAAAAATGAATCTACCGGAGGTTTTACGACATTCTTTAAAACTACCGGTTTCAGGGCAGGCCTCACAGCACGCCTCAATTTTTTTAACGGGTTTAATACAAACAGGCGAATTGATGAAGCCAAACTAAATGTAAAAACTGCCCAACTTCAAAGAGAAGAACTGAGGTTGAGAATTATGTCCAATTTTAACGTTATTTACAATACCTACCTGAACAGTATTGATCTTGTAGATCTTGAAAGAGAGAATCTTGGAAATGCAGAAGAGACACTGGATATTGCACTGGAACGGTTCAGGCTCGGAACCATCAGTTCACTCGAGTTGAGAGAATCTCAGCGGACATTTTTATCAGCAGAAAGCCGTTTGATACAAGCAGAATTCGAAGCAAAACAGAGTGAGACGGAATTATTGAGATTAAGCGGGATGTTGCAGGATCTTACAATCGGAAAGTGATAATAACTTTTCGGCCTTCATCTTCATACTGAACTTTATCAGCCATTTCCTCAATAATAAAGAGCCCTCTTCCGCCTGTTTTTAATAGGTTTTCTTCGCTAAGCGGATTCGTTCTTTTTTTGAAATCAAAGCCTTCTCCCTGATCGGTTACAGTAAATATTATTTGATTTTCTTCGGTTGATACATCTGCTTCGACTTCTACATTTTTGTCAGCATTAAGTTTATTTCCGTGCACAATTCCATTGGTTACTGCTTCACTTAATACCAACTGGAGTTTCGATTTCAAATCCTCATCCAGGTTAAAATCACGATCGATTTCTTCAATAAGGTCAAGTGCATGTTCACACTCGTCATAACTGGATTTTAATGTTAACCCGTATTTTTTTGACATTGTCAAATATACGCGGGATCAAGCGTAGATTCCACGCATTTTTAAAGTAGTGGCAACACGATTGATAGCATAGACATAAGCCGCCTGCCTCATTGTGATTTTGTGATTTTCACACACACTGAAAACATTTTCAAAAGCATTTCTCATCATTCTGTTGAGACGCCGGTTCACCCTCTCCTCAGTCCAGAAATATCCCTGCCTGTCTTGCACCCATTCAAAGTAGGATACGGTAACCCCTCCTGCATTAGCAAGAATATCGGGAATCACCATAATCCCGTTATTTTCAAGGATGGTATCGGCATTGGCCGTAATCGGGCCGTTTGCTCCTTCAGAGATAATTTTCGCCTTGATATTACCGGCGTTTAACTTGCTGATTTGATCTTCTTTTGCCGCGGGTATAAGAACATCGCATTCAAGTTCAAGCAATTCTTCATTGGAGATAAGTTCAGCGTCTTTATACCCGCTTAGTGTGTGGTTATTGTTTTCCATATAGCGAATGGCTTCGGGAATATCGATGCCGTTTTTATTATAATATCCGCCGCTAACATCGCTGATTGCGATCACCTTGGCACCTTGTTCAAACATCAGTTGCGCTGATACGGATCCGACATTTCCAAAGCCCTGAACGGCGACAGTTACTTTATTGGGCATGAGCCCCAGTTTGCTGAGAGCTGCAAGTGTAACTGTTACCACTCCCCTGCCGGTGGCTTCCTTACGGCCCTGAGAGCCGCCAAGTATGATCGGTTTACCCGTTACAACGGCAGTTTCGGTCCTTTTTGAATTCATGCTGTACGTATCCATGATCCATGCCATAATCTGATCGTTGGTATTCATGTCGGGCGCGGGAATATCACGGTCGGGTCCGAATACATCCAGCAGGTTTGCGGTATATCTCCGGGTAAGGCGTTCAAGTTCAGAGTTCGAGAGTTCTTTGGGATTGCACCGCACGCCGCCTTTTGCCCCGCCGAACGGAACATTAACAACCGAGCATTTCCAGGTCATCCAGGCAGCAAGGGCTTTTACTTCATCGATTGTAACATCCGGTGCATAGCGGATACCTCCCTTCGAGGGGCCAAGCACATTGTCGTGAATCACCCTGAATCCTTCGAAAACTTCAATCCTGCCGTCATCCATCACAACCGGGACGGATACGATTACCTGTTTTACCGGGCTTGCAAGGTACTGAAACATCCCTTCATCAAGATTCAGTATTTCCGCCGCAAAGCGGAAACGTTCCATCATGGATTCAAATGGAGTCTCTTTGTCAAGTTTTGGGCCGGGTTCTTTATAATAGCCTGGAGTGTAGAGATCTTTGTAATAGGGCATGGGTAGATAATTTTATTTGGAAGCGCTTGCGGGATGAAAACTTTTAAAAGTTCTTATACGAGAGCGGAAAGTCTGCATTGAAGTTTTATCTCCTGTGAAAAAATGGGATGATGGTTTTTTTGTTCAACTTCAAACCGGAAGCACACATTGTTTTGACTTTAATTTCTATTGGAAAATAACGCCTTTTTCGATATTTGAGAAACTAAATTTTTATCCTTTTGGTAACAAAGAAAAGTTGGGTTACTACCAACATTGATTCGGGCCATCTTTGACGGAATTGTACGATGTTGTGGCGTTCCATCACATCCCGGGATAAATCCGTGGGGCTACAGCCGGGCGTCCCTTTCGTGCCTGCGCACCGGAGTGCTTCTGCACGCAGGCGTGTCCTCGTGACTTGTATGTTCATCCGTAATCCGGCTCATCAGAAAAATCGTTTGGGGTAGATGTGGGTACAAAATTATCATCCTATTCTGAAATTGAAAATCCAAGATCTTTTAGAATTGGATATCTTTGAAGGATTGCTCTATTCGTTTTTATGAATGAAAATTCATTTCTGAATGGAAATTCCGTTCTTAATCCGGAAAACCCCTTTACTTTATCAGACGGTTCACTCCCTATCAACTTCCGGAGCCTTGAATCATACCTGCAAACCGGGTGAGCTTTTTTAATGAATGAATCAAGCGATTCATCATCTGCGGCTTGAGTAACAGAAGCGGAACCTTGAACAAGATCTGACGGAAATGACAAATCGGGTTTGAAAAGGTTAAAATAACGGCACAGGGCCTCGACGGTCACGGCAGTTGCCCTCCATTTAGACTGGAGGGAATAACCGGCTATATGAGGTGTAGCAATCATTGCCTCAAGAGACGAATCATCCCGAAAAAGGGGTTCATTCTCCCAGACATCCAAAATATACTCATCTGTCCGTCCCGTTCTTTTTGACTCAAGAAGAGCGGACTCATCTGCCACCCCACCCCTTGAGCTATTGATCACGAGGTTGTAGCTTTTGTTTTGAAGTTTCTCACAATCAAGCCACCGGTAAGTTTTGTATGGCCCGTCAAATGTCAGAGGTACGTGAAAAGTCAGTACTTCGCATCCAAGTACCGATTGCAGGGAACAGCTTTTAAAACTCACGTCGCGCTTCTCCCTCGGCGGATCATAACATTTATACCTTAAATTCATTTTCTCAAGCAGATTTTGAAGTGCCGTTCCGACAGCACCAACGCCGATGATTCCAATAGTCAAATCCCGAAGCTTTATATTTTTTCCACAGGCATAGAGGATCATGGCAGTACAAACATATTCGGCTACGGATCTTGAATTGTTCCCGGAAGCTGCGCTGAATTTTATATTTCTGTCTTCCAGGTAATCCGGGTCCACATGATCAAATCCTGCTGAACACGCCCCTACAAAGCGAAGGTTCCCCGTAACCGGCAGGGTTTCGGGATTTACAGGTGTCACAGTTCTGATAAAAAGGGCATCATAACGGTCAACATTGCCAGGCAAGCCAGCATCAGGGTTAAAATAGTGCAAGTCTACGCCTGCGGGCAGGACACGCTCAAGCTGAAATATATTTTTGTCAGCCAGCAAATGTATGTGATTCCGCATGAATCTGATTTTCAATATAAAATATAGTCAATGCCGTCTGTCCGGGCCATCTATAACTGGATATTATCAATTAAATGATAAATTTAATAATATAAAGCCTCAAAAATTACGGTCATTTAAAAATAATATGGACGATACATTCAACACGGTTACACTGATCCGGAAAAAACGGGACGGCGGGTCACTTACGGAGAAAGAAATTTTACACCTTATCCGCTCTTACACGGATGACAGAATTCCCGACTATCAAATGAGTGCTTTTATGATGGCCTGTTTTATCAGGGGATTGAACGACAGCGAAGCTGCTGCCCTGACATCTGCTATGCTTCACTCTGGCGAGGTTTTGAATCTGAGTGATATTCCGGGTGTAAAGGTTGATAAACACTCAACCGGGGGCGTCGGCGATAAACTTTCCCTCATACTTGCACCGATTGTTGCTTCTGCAGGAGTACCTGTACCCATGATCTCGGGCAGGGGATTGGGACACACCGGGGGCACTCTTGACAAGCTTGAATCCGTTCCCGGCTTCAAGGTTGATATCACCCTGAAGAGGTACCGTGAAATTCTTAAAAAACACAACCTGGTTCTGGCAGGACAAACAGAAGAGATTGCACCGGCCGACAAACGCCTCTACGCGCTCAGGGATGTAACGGCAACCGTTGAATCCATCCCTCTGATAGCCGGAAGCATCATGAGCAAAAAACTTGCGGAAGGCATTGACGCACTGGTACTGGATGTTAAATACGGCTCGGGAGCATTTATGAAGAAAAAAGAAGATGCCCTGCAACTGGCACAAACGCTGGTTTCAATTGGCGAGCAGTTTGGCAAAGAAACCATTGCCTACCTCACAAATATGAATCAGCCCCTGGGGCATGCCGTGGGCAACTGGCTGGAGGTAAAAGAAAGCATCGATTGCCTGAGGGGAGAGGGGCCCGATGATGTAATGGAAATTGTTCATTTGCTTTCAGGAACGATGATATACCTTGGCAAGTGCGCAAAAACTATTGAAGAGGGGGCAGAAATGAGCAGAGAGGCAATTAAAAGCGGAAGTGCATTGGGCAAATGGATGGATATAGTAAAAGAACAGGGCGGGGAAGTTCGTTATATCGAACACCCGGAAGAATACCGGGCTGCTTCTTTTAAAAAAGAAGTAAAAGCATTAAAAGACGGTTATATCACCCAAATGGATACATATAAACTGGGCATGGCTTCCGTGGAACTCGGAGCGGGCAGGCGCTCGAAAGATGAGAATGTAGATCCCTCTGCCGGTTTCCTGATTCATAAAAAGATTGGAGATTATACAGAGAAAAATGAAACTATTATCACTCTTTTTACGAACAATAAAGAAATGTTGAACCCGGCGGAAAATATTTGTTTAAATTCCATCACCGTTCAGGAAAACAGAAAGGATACGGAGCCGTTAATATTTAATAAAATAGATAAAAACGGTATCTTTGATATCGATAGTATCGGTTTATAATATGTTGACTTCCCGGGGTTTTCAATTATATTAATACGAAAGAGGTTTAAATTTTAAAAAAACATCTAAATTATGTTTCAACGATTTATTCGTGCAATCAAGTCAATGTTTGGCGGTTTGGTTAGCTCAATGGAAGATCCAAAGCTGATCCTCGAACAAAACATCAGAGAACTGAACGACCAGATCCCTCAAATGAATGAAAACATTGCAACGGTTAAAGCCAATGTTGTAATGCTCAGAAAAGAGGTTGCCAAATATGAAAAAAGCATCGCCGAGGCAACTTCCCGAATCAAATCTGCCATTCAGGCCAACAGGGACGATCTCGCAGAAGGTTATGCCATGCAGCTTGAAAAAGCAAGAGATAACCTCGCTCAATCAGAGGAGCAGTTAAAATTTGCTGAAAAGGCTTATGAAAAATCACTGAAAGTAAAACAGGCTTTCATGCGTGAAAAAGACAAAAAGATCCAGGAAGCACGGGAAGCACTTCGGGCAAGCGAAAGGGCCGAATGGCAGGCAAAAATTGCCGACACTTTAGAACAGTTTGAAGTAGGAGGCCTTGATCAAACCTATGATGAAATGATGAACAGGCTGAACGAACAGACTGCCAAAAACGAAGCCCGCATGGAAATTGCACTCGAAAGCATCGATACCGATACCATGGAAATAGAAGCCAATGCTGAAAAAATCCGCGCACAGGAGCTTGTGAAACAGTTTAAAACTGAGATGCATGACGAAGCCGATTCAAAACCGGAAAAAAAGAAAGATGTGGAAATTGAAGAGTCAACTTCCAAACAAACCGAATCCGGAAAAACCGTCGGAAAATCACGTACCAAAACCTAAAGAGTACAAAAATGAGCACTCAATCTGAAAAAGATCGTGAAAAACTGAAGGAAGAATATAAAGAGCACTATCGCAAGATTCGCGAAACAAAAGAAAAATTAAGAAGGAATAAGTACGTTCAAAATATCAACCAGGCTTTTCATCAGTTAAACAAGGATGAACTCCTTGAAACGATGGACGACTTTTTGCATCAAATCAGAAGCAAAGTAGCCAATTTTGAGTCAAGGCTTGACGTAGCACTTGATCATCTTATGGAGGAGCGGTCCGACCAGGTTAAGATGGAAGAATTTGATGCTCAGCTCAAAAAAGAGCGTGCAAAAGAAACACTCCGGCAAGTACGTGAAGAGATGGGAATTTTATATAGTGAAATCGAAAAGAGAGCGGAAAATATGAATGTAAAAAAATCGATCGGGCTCACATCATTTAAGAAAAAAGAGGACTCCGGTCGTGAAAATGAGACAAATCCGCGGGAATAATTGAAAATGTCCGATATAGAAAAAGAGGAACAGATTAATTTTACGAAAGAGGCCTTTTTACATCCTCTGAACCTCGGCGTACTTTTTTTGTGCACATTAACGGCTTTTTTTCTGAACGACTTTGGAATGGCCTCAAATATAATTTTGACCACAACATTTGGACTTGAGCTTATCTATCTCGGTATCATACCGGGAATGCCCCGCTTCCGCCAAAATGTGAAAAGCAGAAAACTGAAAGAGCAATCGCCCGGTGATGAAGATAAACTCATTTTCAATCAGCTTGAAAAGGAATCAAGAAAAAAATTCCTCACCCTGAAGCATCTTACAAAAAATGTAGAAGATAATTTCAATAAGCTTCCTTATACCTCACAGGGCCTTCTTGACAACATAAAAAAGAAAATGAACGACCTTCTTTCCAACTATTTAACCCTGCTTGACCTTCACCAAAGGTACAGGCTCTATATCAATACCGAAGTAGAAACCGGGTTAAAAAGAGAAATTGGGATAGAAAAAAAGAAGATTGAAAATGTTGAATCGGAGAAATTAAAGAAAACCAGGGAACGCAGGCTCTCGATCCTCAAGAAAAGATTGAAGAAATTTGAAATCGCCAAAGAACGTTTTCTAATTTGTGAAACTCATCTCGAAACCATTGAAGATGCCATTCACTACATTTATGAGCAATCCATGACGATGAATAAAGGGGATGATACCGGATACCAGCTCGATAATCTGCTGAGTGAAATGGAGGAAACCTCTTCGATCATAGAAGAGCTTGACGGAAGCCTGTTGCACAGTTTTGATTCTTATGACTTGTCTGGCCTTGATGAGCCTGAACCTGCCCCTAAAGAGGAAGACGATAAATTTTCACCAAAAATGAAAAACTGATCCGGAATGAGCTATAACTATAATACCATCTCCGTAGAAACCGGAGATGACAATATTGCTATCTTAACCGTTAATCGTCCTGAGAAACTGAATGCCCTGAACCGCGAAGTTCTTGACGAGCTGAGTTCAGCTATTGAAAATATTAACTCCGATATTGATATTTCTGTAATAATCGTTACGGGGGCAGGGGAAAAAGCCTTTGTAGCCGGTGCTGACATTAAGGAGTTAAGCGAATTAGATGAAGAATCGGGAAAACAGCTCTCTTCAAAAGGCCAAAATATATTTTCTGCTATCGAAAATTCAGAAAAACCGTATATCGCTGCCATCAACGGCTATGCCTTGGGCGGAGGCGCTGAACTTGCAATGGCGTGCCATATTCGGGTTGGAAGCAACAATGCCGTAATCGGTTTGCCTGAAACCAGTCTCGGTATCATTCCCGGCTATGGCGGAACACAACGGCTTACCCGGCTTGTGGGACGTGCAAAAGCACTTGAAATGATTTTAACGGCATCACATGTAAAAGCAGATGAAGCACTTCGAATAGGGCTTCTTAATCGACTGACAGAAGAGCAGTCACCTGTTGAAGATGCCCGAAAACTGGCTTCTAAAATGCTGAAAAACGGACCCCTTGCTCTTGGCAATGCTATCATTGCGGTGAATTCGGCCTATGATGATGAGGGGTATCAATCGGAAGCTTCCCTTTTTGGCAAACTTTGTTCAACCCATGATTTCAGGGAAGGAACAACTGCTTTTCTGGAAAAAAGAAAACCGGAATTCAGAGGTGCTTAGATTTAATTTTATCAGCTCGGCGAGCGCTGCCGGTAAGATATTATCCAAATGACCGAGTCAATACTTATATTATTTACGATTCTGATAAGCGGTTTTTTTTCAGGATCAGAAATTGCATTTGTGACAGCAAACAAGCTGAAACTTGAAATCGAATCCCGAAAAAACACATTCAGTGCAAAAGCCATTTCTTTCTTTTCTAAAAAGCCGGGTACTTTTTTGACTACCACCCTGGTGGGCAATAACATCATCAATGTGATTTATGCCACTCTAATGGCGCTTTTTCTTGTAGAACCGATCGAATTAATTTATAGCATATTTTTTGAGGGATCTCCATCCATTGCTACAATTTTACTGGCACAAACACTTATTGCCTCCGTAATCATTATGATTTTCGGTGAAATCCTGCCTAAAGCCATCTACCGGATACAAGCGGATACAATGGTGAAATTTGTCGCAATTCCATTGTTTATCCTGAATTACATTCTTCGTCCGCTGATCGTGATTGCAAATTCCACGTCCGACTTTCTTGTAAAAATCCTGAAAACCGGAACCGAAAGAAGCGATAAAATTTTCAGGCGCCAGGATGTCGAAATGATCTTCAAGGAGCTTTCCGATTCAGGGGGAAATGAAAACTTTGATAAAGAAGATTCCGAAATACTGCAAAATGTACTCGATCTCTCTTCCAAACGTGTAAAAGACACAATGGTCCCACGCACGGAAATTGTGGCTGTCGAAAAAAATGAGACCCTTGAGAATGTTCAGAAAATGTTTATCACTTCCGGTTATTCCAAACTGCCGGTTTACCAGGATACGATTGACGATGTAATAGGTGTTGTATTTGCCTATGACCTGTTCAATGATCCCGCCAGCCTCGCAGAAATCATCCGCCCTGTAAAATTGATTCCCTCAAGCAAGAAATCAAAAGATCTGCTTACCGAATTCAGACAAAGCAACAGTTCGGTCGCGATCGTAATAGATGAATACGGAGGAACAGCGGGAATGATTACAATTGAAGACCTCATAGAAGAGGTTGTAGGCGATATTCAGGATGAATACGATACCGAGGACGAAGTGATGAAACGGATTGCTCCGGGTACCTACATCCTGAGCGGAAACGTGGAACTCGATGAACTTGAGGAGAAATATCCGGAAATCGAATTGCAGGATGAAAAAGATGAATTTGAGACTGTAGCCGGTTATATAATCAACCATATCGGAAGGATTCCGAAAGTTAATGAAGAACTTTTAATTCACGGCAATAAGTTCATAATCAGCAAGGCAACTCCAAATAAACTGGATACGGTAAAACTGATTCTGATGCGTGAAGAATAATTACTGCATTATCTTTTGAAATAATCCGTATAGCACAATTTACCCGGCAGCTTAATTTTTTGAAAAATTTATGATTGACAGATATCCAACCTGGGCTCAGGAGTTTGCAAAAAAGTATCTTGGCAGGACTATGAATCAGTTTGTTCTTCACGGCAACATTCACGACCTGGTGGATGTGCACAGGGAAGATGATTCAAATAATTACGAACGTCTTAAAACATTTCTTGCAAATGATTTTTTCGGTGCCAGGGATTTTGTGATTTTTTATGATCGGGCTTCGGGTATCTATTTCCGCGACCAGGATTCACAAACGGATTTCAACCAGGCTATAGCCGGCCGCGATACGATTGCAGGCACCGATTATGCTAAAAAACTTCCCAAGGATCCGGTCGGCGTTTTTTCGGTGCTTGAACAGTACCTCCGTTCACGGCTCAACTCACAAAATAGTGTTGCCCTTATCATTGATCACGCTGAAACCATCGTCCCGATGAACGAGGCCGGCAGTACAGGTACAGAAGACCGGAATTCGCTTGTCTATCTGCTAAAATGGGCGCATGACCCACTATTCCTTGCTGCGGACTTTACCACGGTTCTCATCACGGAAAATTTGGGCGACCTGAACAAAACCCTTGTCCAAAATCCCTACACCTCGGAAATTAAAATTCAGTTTCCGGACGAAAATGCCCGGCTTGCATTTATACAATCCGAATTTTCCGGTGAAGAAAAAAAAGAAATATCGGATGTGTCACTTCCCGTGCTTGCACAGCAAACTGCAGGACTCAATTTTGTAAACCTTCGCGGCATCATCTCAAATGCCAGGGAAAACCGTGATAGAATTACGTACAAAAAACTTTCCGATGTTAAAAAGGAGCTTATAGAGGCAGAAGCTTACGGTTTACTGGAATTTATAGAAACTGGCTATACCCTTGACAACGTTGCAGGACATGCCAAAGCCAAAATTCACCTTCGGGAAGCGGTACAAGCTCTTAAAAACGGCCGGCAGGATGTTATCCCGATGGGTTACCTGATTTGTGGGCCGGTAGGAACAGGCAAAACGTTTCTTGTTACCTGTTTTGCAGGTGAAATCGGGATCCCAATGGTTAAATTGAAGAATTTCAGAAGCCAGTGGCAGGGAGTAACCGAGGGAAACCTGCAAAAGATTTTGGGACTTTTGAAGGCGATGGCTCCCGTCGCGGTTATGATTGACGAAGCAGACGCCTATCTCGGCGACCGTGCCGCCAGCGGCGACAGCGGAGTCTCGAGCCGTGTATTTTCACAAATTGCCTCATTTATGAGTGATACGGCTAACCGTGGACGCATCATCTGGTTTTTGATGACAGCCCGGCCCGATCTCATGCCCGTAGACCTGAAGCGCCAGGGACGCGCCGAAGAACACCTTGCCCTTTTTCCGCCGGATACCAAAGAAGAGCGAACCGAGCTTTTCAATGCCATGAAAAAGAAAACAGGACTTATTATGTCCGAGGATTATATTCCTGCATCCGTTCTTAGCGGAAAAAACAGTTACTCGGGTGCGGATATGGAAGCTGCACTCACAAGAGCAAAATTCAGGGCTGCCACCGGCAACCTGGAAAAAGTTACACCTGCCATCATGGATGAAGTATTTGATGATTTTTTGCCTCCGACTTATCCCGATGAGGTTGAATTGCAGACATTAAATGCCGTTCTTGAGTGTACCTCCAAAGCCCTGTTGCCTGAAAAGTACCAAAAAACAGACCGGGGTACATTGCTCAAAAAAATTGACGAAATTAAATTGCGTGTCAGCAACCGACGATGAAAGAAAAAGATGCACTTGAATCCATCAGGGAAGCCATAGACAACCTTGATCAAACCATTGTAAATGCACTGGGTGAGCGACAAAAAATCGTTCAGAAGGTGATTTCCGACAAACTCCAATCCTCCAGGGAAATTCGTGATCCCGACCGCGAAGAGGCGGTTCTGAACCGGATCAGGACATTGGCCAAGGAGAGCGGGATGGACCCGTTTTTCATCGAACAGCTTTTCAGGGAAATCATCCACCATTCCGTCCGGTACCAGACGCACGTGCTGCTGGATACGCAAAACGACAAAGCTGCCGATACCAAAATTTCAGTTGCTTTCCAGGGTACGGATGGTGCCTTCAGCCATATGGCGGCTCTGCGCCATTTCGAGCACCGGTACGACCAGGTTGAGTGCATCGGTTTCACAACCTTCAGGCAGGCAGCCGAAGCCGTTGAAAATAACGACGTGGATGTTGCATTGCTTCCGATCGAAAACACAACGGCCGGATCCATTAACGATACCTACGACCTGCTTGGCGAGAAGCATCTCTATATTGCCGGCGAAGAGGTATTGCGAATCATTCACTGCCTGATGGCACCCGAACCTGTGAAGATTGGAAATATACGGCGTATTTTATCCCATCCACAGGCCATTGCGCAATGCAGCAAGTTTTTATATAAACTGCCGCGATGCCACGTCGAATCGTACTTTGATACGGCCATGGCTGCGCGAAAAGTGAGGGACGATGCCGACCTCTCGCAGGCAGCCATCGCAAGCTCATATGCAGCCGAGCTGTACAGGCTTCATATTATCAAAAGGGATATCATCAACCAGGAAGAAAATTTTACCCGTTTTGTAGTGGTAAGCCGTGATGAGCTGATTTGCGACCCGCAGATTACCTGCAAAACATCTCTCATGTTTACAACTTCGCATGATAAAGGAGCGTTGCTGAATTGCCTGAATGTAATCGGTGACCACGGTATCAATATGGCCAAAATCGAATCGCGTCCTCGCCCCAACCATCCGTGGCAGTACCTGTTCTATCTTGACATTGAAGGTAACCTGCAGGAACCTGCTGTTGATGCGGCCATTAAAAAATTGCGCACCAAGGCCCAGAATCTGAAAGTATTCGGGAGCTATCCGGCCAAACAGGGTGAGTGGTGAATAAGTGAAAACGCAAAACTGAAAAGTGAAAGGGGAAATAATAGTTACAAAATGCAATTACATTAGAAGTAATTCCATTTTTACTCTGATTAAAAAAGCAGGATCTAGCAAATCAAAAAGAACATCATAAGCGGATGAGTTTTAAGGAGAAAAATGAATAGCTTCTGAAGTTGTTTG
>CAYPZI010000047.1:0-19911 GCA_964415185.1 uncultured Balneolaceae bacterium
GCAGGTTTCGGGTAAAAGGTAACCACAGCGTTCACGGCGGTGTCACGGCGAACACGGCGCAGTTCATGCTGCGAACTCAACGTTGTGCCCGTTGTGTTTCCGTTGTGTCCGCCGTGGTAAAAAAAGCGCAGGTTTTGAGGTGAAGATAACCACAGCGTTCACGGCGAACACTACGCAGTTCCAGTAATGCGCATTCTATTGCAAAAAATAGAAATAGAAACGTTTTTATGCTGGCGTAAAGATTTGCTTAAAAAAATCAACTTTAATAAAGACACAGAAATAACTATTGACAAATATTGTCAATTTTATAGATTTATAAAATGAAAACTCTGAAAAAGGAAAATCAACTGGCCACGAGAGTACTGGATTGTGCCTTTACTGTTCATCGGAACTTGGGACCGGGATTGCTTGAATCAGCTTACCAATTAGCACTCGAGTCTGAATTGGAAGAAAAATCAATACCGTTTGTTACTCAATGTGAAGTTCCGCTTTTTTACAAAGACCGCTCGATTAGGACTGCTTACAGATTAGATTTTTTGATAGCCGGCAAACTGATTGTAGAAATTAAATCAGTTGATGCAATTCATGATATTCATATGGCACAAATTCTAACCTATTTGAAACTGACGAATGTGAGACTGGGTTTGCTCTTGAATTTTAATGTTGTACTAATGAAAGATGGCATCAAAAGAGTTATTCTTTGAGATAAATAACAAAGTAGTAAATGCAGCCACAGCGTTTACGGCATAGATTAAGCTGCAAATGCCACGTTGTGTCTGCTGTGGTATAAAATAGGGCTGATTTCGGAGTAAAGGTAACCACAGCGTTCACGGCGGTGTCACGGCGAACACGGCGCAGTTCATGCTGCGAACTCAACGTTGTGCCCGTTGTGTGTCCGTAGTGTCCGCCGTGGTAAAAAAAGCGCAGGTTTCGGGTAAAAGGTAACCACAGCGTTCACGGCGGTGTCACGGCGAACACTGAGGAAGAGTAACCGCGGCCATCACTGGTTTTCTGTTGAATTATACTGACCTATCATCATTTTTAATCTTGTGAGCAGCCGGTCGGCATCTGCCCGAAATTCTCTTGGTATTTTTAATACGATAATGTTCCCGGAAATCCAGGGCAATAATTGGTTTTTTATACTTTCCCGAAAAGCCAGAGTAACGGTTGATTTAAGTATACCTCTTTTCAAAGTAACAGCCTGAAGCTCACCCGCAGGAATTTTAAATTCATGCATTTCATTTTTTATGAATCCACCCAGTATATCTTTTTCATCAAATTCCAGGATGATGCTCTTTTCGCGCACACGAATCACGCCATTTACGGATTTTAATCCAAAAAAAAGATTTGGAATTTCAAACGGAACACCTGTCAGGTCAACCATAAGTCAATATTAAACATGATTTTGTTGAATCCAAATCTTCAGATAATGAAAAACAAAAAATTTTTTTCTTCAACTGTAAGTATTACTCTTTATACGGTTCATACTAATAAGCGATCAATTTAAAAGAGACGCCGCTTATAAACAGATGAGATGTATGAGAGATGCATCTTTAGATGTCCTTCAACAGGGCCGGAAATGAGTTTCCGGCCCTGATTTTATATGCTTAGAAACTTAAACCGATTAACTATGAGAAATATACGATTTTATATTTTTCTGATATTGATTTTTCTGTTTTTGGGTATGAACACCGGGCTGGCGCAAATCGAAATCCTGAGTGAGGATTTTGAAAGTCCGGATTTTAATCCTGAAGACGAGTGGTTTGGTGATGCGCAAAACTTTATAAGAGAGACGGATAATGATCAAGAAGGAAACCACCTGCTTCGGCTGAATGCAGCCGGGGCAGGTGTTTCCATTCTTTCCACATCTTCTGAAGCCGCTTACGGGATTTGGGAATTATATATAAGGCAGGATTTTACGCCCTCCAACAGTAACTTTTCATTCATTTTTTTAATTGCGGACAGGCCGGATCTGAACGGACCTGTAAATGGCTATGCAATCCGGACAGGGGAAAGCGGGTCTCCAAAAAGATTTCGACTTTTCAGGTTTAATGAAGGGGAACCAAAAGAGATCCTGACAGGAGAAACGGAAATTGAGTCCGCAAGTTACAATTTGAGAGTGGAACGCAGCTTTGATGGCGAATGGAAACTTTATGTATCCGAAGGGTTTGATACGGAACCTGTCTTGGATTCACCTCCGGTAATAGACAACACCCATCGTTATTCATCTCACTTTGGGCTGATGCTCCAGTATACCTCGACCAGGGCAGATAAGTTTTATTTTGATAACATACATATTTTGGCAGACCTGCTTCCATTTCAGGCAGTAAAAACGAACGTTTTGAATGGCAGGAATATCGAAGTCTCCTTTAATCATGTGCTGGATTCAATCTTGCCTTCAAAAGGCTCTTTTTTGTTGAATGATTCGCTATTGCCTGAGGGGGTTGAATTTGTTTCCCCGAATAGTATTCTAATGAATTTCAGGGATCAGCTTGCAGATGGCACATACACTCTCATGGTTAATTCATTTACAGATCGATTCGGGAATTTAATTAGTTCGGATTCCCTGCTTACTTTCAACATACTAAACCCGTTTAAAGTCGAAAAAACCGTCATCACTGAGGAGCGTATAGTTCAAATCCGGTTTACCGAATTACTTATTCCGGAATCGGTTACAGACAACTCTTTTCAGTTTGAACTGGAATTTTTTCCGGCATTTGAACTGATTGCGGACAGAGAGGGAGTTATACTGTCATTTCTTGAACCACTGCCTCCCGGTGATTTTCGTTTTTATCTCAGTGATATTGAAAGCGAATCGGGCTGGTTTATAAAAGATAATACCGTTGTCACGGTTTTCAGTTTTGACAGGGCCGAGCCGGGAGATATTGTAATCAGTGAATTTATGTACAATCCTCCCGAAGGGCATGCCACTTACGTTGAACTGCAAAACCGAAGCGTAAGGTTTCTAAATCTGAAAGACTGGAGGCTTCAGAGACGCCAGGTATCGGGCGAGGGGGAAAGGAAAATATCTGAATCCGATCTCCTTCTCTCGCCGGGAGAGTTTCTGGTCATAAGCGGGGATACGGTTTCATTAAAGCAGATTTTCGGAGATAGAAACTGGCATCAGCTTGATAATTTCCCCCGATTTAATATCGCTTCACCGGATGAGATCCGGCTTTTTTCGAATACGGATGATCTGTATGAATCACTGGAGTATACTCCTTCGACATGGGGCGGAACAGGAGTGGCTCTTGAAAGAAAATCTGCAGAAGTGATGGCACAATACCCGGAAAACTGGGCGGAATCCCCAAATCCGTTACTGGGAACACCCGGCCTGCCAAATGAGGTTGAGCCTGATCTGCTGGCCCCTGTTTTTGAAAAGCTTGAAATTGGCCCTGACGAACGGTTTTTGCTTACTTTTAGCGAACGTATTAAAAGCAGCACGGCAGGATCTGAAACGGCTTATGAAATTACTCCGGATCCCGGTATTCAACTGATAGCCATTGAAAATAATACGGTTCACCTGTTTCCGGAGTTATCTTTGGCCAGTGATACCAAATATACCATTACTGTCAGGGGAATTGAAGACATATTTGGGAACAAACTGAATGAAGAGACCAAAAGCGTTCGTTTTTTTGAGCTTGGTAAAGGGAAGACAGGTGATCTGATTATCAACGAAATAATGTATAAACCTGGATCGGGAATGCCGGAATTTATTGAGCTATTTAACAAATCAGAACGGTTTTTGAGCATTGACGGGTGGGCTTTGGAAACAGGCAGCAGTAAAATTACATTGACAGGCAGTAACGGAGTTATCAGACCACAGGGATTTTTTGTTTTGGGTGAATCTCATATTGCAGGATTGGAGTATCAGATGGCAGTAGACAGGTTTCCCCCCCTTAGAAATAACGGAGATACTATTTTATTGAGGGATTTTGAAGGTATGCCAATCGATTCGCTTTCATACCTGCCGGAGTGGGGCGGAAACGAGACAAACATATCACTTGAAAGAGTGGACCCGTATTCATTATCAACGGATCCTGCAAATTGGAAAAGCAGTATTTCCGATCAGGGTTCCACTCCAGGCACACAGAATTCGGTTTTCGAAATTGATACCACCCCGCCATCATTGCTGTTTGCATTGTGGGATACGGCAGCCAGCCGGATCGAAGCAAGATTCTCGGAGTTTGTAAATCCCGGAGACGATACACGGTTTTCAATAAATAACACTGTTACCGGACGAGCAGAACCGGATCCAAAAAACCGTTCCATTCTTTATTTGAATGATATAAGTTTCGATGAACAAACGGAGCAGATTCTTTCGGCTGAAAAGATATCCGACTTTCAGGGCAACCTGAATGAAAGGACAACTATCCCGGTGGCGCGGTATCCCGGCCCAGCCGATTTGGCGATTAATGAAATTATGTTTGATCCGATTCGAGACAATTTTGACAACCTGCCGGACCAGTCGGAATATATAGAGATTATAAACAGGAAAAATTATTCGGTTTCAGTTGAGGGGATTCTGCTGCACGATCGGCCTGATGAAAATGGAGAAGTGAGAATAATGGAACCTGTAACAACAGTTAATAAATTTATTCCACCGAAAAGCTTTTTGCTTCTTTACCCGGATGAAAGCGGAAATGAGTTTTTTGAAAGCGGGCTTGCAGGTTTTTTTTCAATTGATCCTCAAAAAGAGAAACAGGCTATTCGATTTAACAGGTCAACGTTAGGCCTTACGTTGAGCGGGCGTGCTGTTTTTTTGGCAAATAATCAACTGGAAACGATTGACATGGTTGAATACTCGGGAGGCTGGCACAATCCGAATTTGCCGGATAGCAAAGGCATATCACTTGAAAGAATAAACCCGGAACTGGATGGTAATGATGCTTCAAACTGGGGATCAAGTGCGTCTGAAACGGGAGGCACCCCGATTGGTGCCAATACACTGTTTCAGGATAATGCCGAAGAAAAGCCTGTGACAGGCATTTCATTTGATCCCAATCCGTTTTCACCTGATGGTGACGGCAATCATGATACCCTGTTCATCAATTACAAGCTGGACCAACCCGATTATATGATCAGGGTGCGGGTATTTGACCGTTACGGGCGGCTTATTAGAAATCTGGCTGAAAAGCCTTCTGCCGGATTTGAAGGCACTTTATTGTGGGACGGCTATCGCGATAATGGTGAACGCAACAGAATTGGTGTATACATTGTCTACTTTGAAGCTTTTAACAGCGCAAGTGGCGGCGATAAAGTATTTAAAGAACTTGCTGTGCTGGCAAGGAATTTTGATTAAGCGGCTGTGTATCCTGGCTTGTACTTGGGAATATTGAAGGTGATATTTTACAGGAGTCAGGAGTCAGGGGTCAGGGGTCAGGAGTTTACCCTCCGAAACCTTGGTGTAGAATGGGTCAGGAGTCAGTGTCCATCCCTAACATAGCTTGGCCACAAACCACAAACAACGAACAAACACAAACTCATCCGGCTCCCGAAGGATCAAAATAAACCCGGTTATAGCATGCCTGCACGGATGTTAAAATCTAAAAAATCCAGCGGTATATTGCCCCGATACTACATGCCGCCATTGGGAAATCACGGTCTGCCAATCTAATTGAAAGCAATTAAATAATTTAGAAGCTTTTTACAAGCTAATATGATTACTTTAAATAAAAAAACCCGGCAAACATTTGTTTACCGGGTTCATAAGCAAGTAGTGAAGAGCCTTGTCTTCTTTTGTTTACTTGTGGGTTTAATTATTCATCAATTCCTTGAAATTGTCAAGAACTTCGCGAACATGTTTTTCCGACTCATTCAGAAGATCCTGTTCTTCATCATTCAGTTCAATTTCAATAATTTCCTTAATTCCACCGTGTCCGAGTTTAACAGGAACACCTAAGAAAAGATCGTTAATTCCATACTCACCTTCAAGTAGTACGGCACATGGAAAAATCCTGTTTTGATCAAGCATGATGGCTTCAACCATTTGAGCGGCTGCGGCTCCCGGTGCATACCAGGCTGAGGTACCCATCAGCCCGACTATTTCACCACCGCCTTTTTTGGTCCTGTCAACAATACTGTCAAGTTTATTTTTGTCGATTAATTGCGTTACAGGTATTCCAGCCACAGTTGTATATCGTGGCAAAGGCACCATCGTATCTCCATGCCCGCCCATAAGCAGAGCCTGAATATCTTTAGGTGAGATATTGAGTTCTTCGGCAAGAAACGCACGGTAACGGGCAGTATCCAAAATACCGGCCATTCCCATTACTTTGGTTTTATCAAGGTTGCTTTTTGAATGTGCAACATATGTCATCACATCCAAAGGATTTGAAACTACAATGATTATGGTATCCGGGGAGTGTTTTACCAGTTTTTCGGTAACTTCTCCTACAATTTTTGCATTGATTTCAAGCAGATCGTCCCGGCTCATGCCCGGTTTTCTGGGAACGCCGGCTGTGATCACACATACATCCGATTTTTTTGTGTCGGCATAATCTACTGTACCGGTCAGGCGTGTATCAAATCCGTGAACAGGTGCAGATTCCCATTGGTCAAGTGCCCTGCCTTTTGAAGGATAAAAGGTTTTATCACCTTCTTTTTTTTCGATGTCAACCATTACCACTTCTTTGGCAAAATCGCGTTGAGCAATTGTGAGTGCTACGGTCGATCCTACGTTGCCGCCCGCGCCAACTACTGTTACTTTCATAGTCTTTTATTTTTTAGTTTCGATTAGTTAATTGAAAAAATATTTGTATCAAGAAGTTAAAAACATTTATAAATACACTTGTAAAATACAAAACTATTCCGGTTCCTGCCGATGATCCAGCCCCCACATCAGCTTTTTTCTCAGTGTTTCAAAATAATTGTAGCCCGGAAGTTGTACAAAGCTGATGGTAAAGTCGGTTTTGGTGATATCCACACTGCTGGGCAGTTCGTGATTCAGTAATTTACCATCATAAGAAAAAAGAATGTGCTCAAAATTACTGTCAATTTTTACCGTAAGTTTTTGATCGGATGGCAGAACAAGCGGCCTTGTTGTGAGCGTATGCGGGCTGATAGGCGTAACAATCATGACCGGGGTATCGGGCTTTACAATCGGCCCGCCACTCGATAAGTTATATGCAGTCGATCCGGTAGGAGTAGAGATAATTAACCCGTCGCACCAGTAACGATTGATAAACTGCCCGTTAAATTCAGCATCGATGGAGATTAATGAGGCAGTATCTTTTTTTGAGAAAAGAAATTCATTAAGAGCATAATACTTTTTACCGCTATCCGTAGTGGCACTAAGCATTGAACGGTATTCAATCTGGTAGTCCTTATTCAAAAGGGCCATAACAGCCTTTTCAATGGAATCTTGAGAAATATTGGCCATAAAACCAAGTCTTCCGCAGTTGATACCGAGCACAGGTTTTCCGGAATCTTTTATCAACTGAGCTGTATAAAGCATGGTTCCGTCACCCCCAATTGAAACAATAACCTCTGCTTTTTTTATAGCTTCTTTTTCAGAAGTTGCCGGAAAGAGGCAATCGTGATTGTTTTTTTTCAGGAATTGATACAATTTGGAGGAAAGGTGCACAGTTATGCCGGCTTTTGACGCCGATCTCAGTAAGAGCTCCAAAGGTTCCTGAACAGCATATTTTTCAGGATTTGCAATAATAGCAATGGTCATGATCCTGCCCTTTGCCCCCTGTTTACCCTGATTGGCTCTGTATTCAGCCACCAGGCTATACCATTGGTGGTGAGGCCATTCACGTAGCGATGGGTAATCATTACATTATCAACGGTATATTCGAACCATAGCATTTCAGGGCGGTCAATGAGACGGTCGTAATGAAAACGATCCATTTCCTTCGTTAACAATGCTATAAATGAATTGGGAGCCCTGATGTCCATCATTTGAAATCGAGAAACAGGTTCCAGTAAATTTTTTGAAAGCTCTACAAGGATTTTCCGGAGGAAAAGATTTGTGCTAAAGGGTGCCAGGTAAGTTTTTTCAATTTCAAGGGTTTCAACGTTTTCAAAAGTGACGATTCCGCTTGTTGAAAATTCGATGCCATAGATATCAATTTGATCAAATTCAAAATCGCTTTGAACAATTTTGGAACCTAAGGGATCAAAACTTTTATTGTAACCGGGATTTAAGGCAAAATACCCTTTTCTTTGCCCCGAGTTTGTTACAACATTATAAAGTGTGCGATAAGCGGGTGAAATTTCCCCCTCTCTGTTTAAGACCTGTTCCAACGTTTCAGGTCCGGGGTCGGGGATAATATCAACTTCACCCTTGGCAAACTCCTGGAATAGCTTTCCCTCCGTATCATAAGTTTTAATATCAATTCTGTTAAATGCCCTCGTTGATTGCGAACCCCTGTGCTTTTCATTGCGCGTAAGAATTATATCTCCGTCATTGTTTATCCGGTTAAGGGTGTAGCGGCCTGTGCCCACAGGGTTTTTTTTCAGGGATGCGGTGTTGGCGCGTGTTGATTCACGAGGATAAACCACAGCGTACGGAGACGAAAGTTTATGCAAAAAATCGGAGTCGGTTTGTTTCAGAAAAATGACCACAGTGGTATCATTGGGTGTCTGAATACCGTTGACTCCCGGCAGCGTTCTTAGCGAGGGATCAAAAACATTTCTCTGTTCTTCAAAATAGAGTTCATATCCTTCTATATTTCCAAACAGTCCGGATGCAAGGGGAGGCACATCAAGTTGAGCGGTTCTCTGAAAGGAGTGTTTCACATCTGTTGCTACCAGCCGCCGGCCTACACCGGCACTGAATACCTCGTTATCCTGGAAGAAAATCTCCCTGTCAATGTAAAAAGTATATCTCAGGCTGTCTTCCGAAATTTCATAAGATTTTACCAGGGCGGGTTCAGGTTCTGCATCGCTGTTCAGGGAAAAAAGGCCTTCATAAATCATAGAAACCGTCCTAAGATCAGCTATGCTATTGGCAAACAGCGGATCCAGATTATTTACGGAATCTGCATATCCGATTCTCAGGCTTTGGAATTCCATGGACTGAGCATCCTGATCTTCGGGCGGAGCTTCTTGTCCCTGGCTTTCAGTAGGACGTGATGGCTCATCATCAACAATTACTTCTTCGCCACCGGCGCACGAAACAGTGAGAAACAGCATGAAGAGAAAAGAGAAAAAAATCACCGGTCTCAATATAAATAAATCAGTTTGATTCATAATTTACTTTCCTTTTAGGCCTTTAAGCCCTTTAACAGCTTTTTTGTTCAGTAAGTTTGTTTCATAACTCCGGATTCTTCCATTCTTCTGCTTATGACGTTCAATGGCAATATCAATAAGTTCTTCCAGGAGGTTATTAAATTTTATTTCCGACTTTTCCCACAAGTAGAATGAAAAAGAACCGGGTATTGTATTAATTTCGTTAAAAAAGAACTCATTTGTGTCACTATTTACTAAAAAATCGAGCCGGGCAACACCGGATGCTCCGAAGATGGAAAATATACGGCAGGCTGTTTTCTGAATTTCCTCCCGAAGAGAATCACTGATTTTGGCAGGAATAATCCGTTCGGCAGATGCCATTCCTTTACTGCTATTTTCGTCACTCAGGTACTTATCTTCAAATGAGAGGATTTCGGTTTTACCCAAAGGCTGTTCGCAAACGCTCGCACGATTTTGAGTCGCAGTGCCGAGTACCGAACAGTTGACTTCGGTTAGCGGATATACCGCTTTTTCGACCAGCAGACTATTGTCGTACCTGAAGGCCAGCTCAATTGCTTCAATCAGTCTTACCCGGTCAGATGCAACGGTTACGCCGATGCTGCTTCCAAGATGTACCGGTTTTACAACAGCGGGATAAGCAAATGCTTCGATTTGTTTGATGATTTCATCTTTATGATCGATCCAGTTCGGTTCATCAAAATGAACGTCTTTTACCACCGGAATCCCTGCTTCACGAGCCACTTTTTTGGCTATCACCTTATTCATCCCTAATGCCGATGCAAGGACTCCACTGCCTGTGTAAGGTATGTTAAATACCTCACAGGTTCCCTGGAAAGAACCGTTTTCACCGTCAGAACCATGAAATGCCGTCAATACCGCATACACGGGGAATTCCACCGGTTTTGAAAACCATGATTTTTTAAGTTCGTGGAGTACAGGCTGGCCCAGGCTGTTTTTTGTAAATGTACAAGGAATACCATTTTTTTCAACCTTGTCCAGGTTTTCATAGTTTTTCAGATCTAACAGGTAGTCGCCGGTATACCAGCGTCCTGATTTGGAAATATACAGTGGCCGGAGTTCATAGGAAGATTCTTTGAGAGCTGCCATAGCCTGCATAGCGGTCAGTACTGATACTTCATGTTCCGGTGATACTCCCCCGAATGCTGTCAGCAAAACAGGTTTATGCATTGGATTATATATTCAGTGTTTTAATATTTGTTTAGGCCAATGAAATGTACAAACAATTTCAGAATCTGTTTACGACTGAATTACTATAAATTTTTTTCCAAGTGGTGTGATGCGTAGCTGATCGGGAAAGGTAATTGGAAACTCTTTTTTATCCCTGAATATTTTCCGGGTTTCAATCAGGCCAAACCGTTCGAGTGCAAAAAGCACATCTTCATAAAAAAGCTCAAAACTGTCGGCATCCTCTATCTCTTCGTAAATCATATCAAGCTCCACTTTTACAGAAAAGAGCAGGGCTTCTTCGGCAAAATCTTCTAACGGGATCCAATCTTGTGCTAATGTAACCAGTCTGTGTAAAATGAAAGGAACCGAATATTGCAGCATTGGCAAGTCCAGGGTGGTGCCGAAAAAACCGGGATTCATTTCATCGAAATAGGTTGAAAATAACAGTTGATATAATTTGCCTGCATTTTTTTCCTCTATCAGCCATCCCATTTCTTTATTCAGGATGTATTTTTTCCCGGATTCAATTGACAAGCCTGCTACGTCAAGCAGCAGCCTGAGCCCAAACAATTCCCATACTTCGGCCTCATCAATATGTTGGCGGGTTTTTATCAGTTCTTCAACATAAGGTTCCTGCCATCTCATTTCCTTGAGCAGCTTTTTTACGATACGTCTCTTTATATAACCGGTTCGGGTTAGCGGGAATTCTTCATGTTCCTGAAGCAGAAGGAGGAACCGCCTGGCATTATAGAAATAATTACTCTCTTCCAGCATGGTGAGGAAAAGGTTGTCGTTCAGATTAAGCAGTGAACCGGAATCCGTCCAGTCACTTTCAAGCATCTCTTTTATTTGGACGGAAGTGGGACCGCCAAGTTTTTCACTGTCAGGATCATATGGGCTTACATAGTATTCGAACTCATCCACCAGGTTGAATTCGTCTTCAAATTCCGGGAATAATTCACCCTCGTCATCATCGAAAAGATCTTCAGCCGTAACATCTGATAAATACATGTTCAAAAATTTTTCTTTTTCTTCATCGGGCATATGGCTGTGATCCCACGGGGTGTACTCGAAATTTACGATAGCCCCTTTGTCACCGCATTTGGAGCAGGTCCACCGAATCTGCTTGGGAACGTCTAACTGCGTTACCTCTACATTGCCTTCGCATAATTCACCGTCTTCCATCTCGCGCGGGCAGTAAAAGTCTGCGTTGATTTTGTTGCCCGGAGGTATTGAAGTTGCAAGCTGGATGTAATTACAATACATTTCATATTCACTGAACTCATCCTCCGGCATCATCATAAACTCGCTACCGGTCGGATTCGGAAACTCCGAAAAGTCAATAACTTGTAACTCTCTGTTCTTTTCTTTCTTCATAATCTCAGACAGTTTTGAAGGGTTACGGTAATGTACAAATTGAAGTACTGAAATGACAACAGGTCAATAACAGAAATTTTTTCTTGTAATCTTTAAAAATATGATACAAATTCAATGTTTGTTCGATGTTTACCAGTATATATTGAATTATTAACTGGTCAGGAATAACTTGATATACCAAGGACAGTCATCCGATGACTGATGTTGAAATTCAATTTGAATCAATGATATAACAAGTCATCCGATGACTATTGCGGCAACAATAACCAGGCGCCCTGACAGGCAGCCTTTTATTTAAAATAACTGACTAATTAATATGGTTGATTTTCAGGTTCATCCAATCGATTGGATTGTAATTATCACTTATATAATTGCTGCCCTCATTCTCGGTTTTTATGTAGGTCGAAAAACAGAAGATTCGGAAGGCTATTTTTTGGCCGGCCGGAAGCTGGTTTGGCCGCTGGTCGGGTTTTCGCTATATGCTTCGAATATGTCGGGCAGTTCATTTGTGGGATTGGCCGGTGAAGGGTACGCCCGTGGCATAGCCGTTTTTAATTACGAGTGGGCGGCAACTGTAATTCTCATCTTTTTCGTCTTCTTTATCCTTCCGTTTTATCTGAAGTCGAAGGTTTATACCATGCCTGAGTTTCTGCAGACCCGGTTTGACAGGCGGTCGAGGGTGATGTTTTCAGGTTTTACACTTTTTGCCAATCTCTTTATTGATGCTGCTGCCGGTCTTTTTGCCGGAGGCATCGTAATGCAAATGCTCTACCCGGAAGTGCCGATTTGGGTTCCAATTGCCATTTTGGGAGTTCTTGCGGGTATCTACACTATTTTCGGCGGCCTTTCAGCCGTGGTTATCACAGATACTGTTCAGGCAGTAATTTTGATTCTCGGTTCTATCGTAATTGCAATTCTCGCTTTCGGTGAAATAGAGAGCTGGTCGCAGCTTGTGGAAGCAGCTCCCGAAAACGGACTCAACCTGGTTCTGCCGGCCGATGACCCCTTTCTGCCCTGGCCCGGCCTTTTTACCGGCGTATTTATTATCGGCTTCTACTTTTGGGCAACCAATCAGTTTATCGTTCAGCGCACTCTTGGAGCAAAGGATTTAAATCACGGCAGATGGGGTGCCCTTTTTGCCGGATTATTGAAATTACCCGTCCTCTTTTTAATGGTGCTGCCCGGAACTATCGGTATAATTTTATACCCGGACCTCGCCCGGCCTGACCTTGTATTCCCGACCCTTACATTCGATCTTCTTCCGATCGGTATGAGAGGATTTATCCTGGCTGCCATGATAGCTGCGATAATGTCGAGCATCGATTCAACCCTCAATTCGGCATCGACACTGGTAACGATGGACTTTGTGCGCCACTATAAACCCGATATCTCCCAAAAGAGCCTGGTAAACATCGGGCGGTTTGTCACATTTCTGTTTATGATAATTGCTGTGGCATGGGCACCGCAAATCATAAAATTCGAAACATTATGGCAGTATCTGCAATCGGTACTGGCTTATATCACACCGCCGATTGTCATCTGTTTTATATTTGGAATTTTCTGGAAGAGGGCAAACCGGCATGGAGCCTTTTTAACCCTGGCGGTGGGAATACCTCTTGGTATTATCGGCTTTTTTGCCAATGAAATTTTCGGGTTGATGGACATTCATTTTCTCTATGCCAGTTTCGTACTTTTTATTCTGAATGGTGTGATTATGACACTGACCAGCCTGAATTCCGAAGCGCCTGACCCCGAGGTGGTGGCGCAGTACACCTGGAATAAAAAAGTATATAAACTTGAAACGGAAGAGTTGAAAGGACTGCCATGGTATAAAAATTACAGGGTGCAGTCACTTATCCTCCTGGTTCTGACAGCTTGCCTTGTGGGGTATTTCTGGTAGAGTTATAATTTTGAAATTTTAATTAATTCTGAGTTCAAGTAATAACTATTTATAAACATTCATATCAAAATTAATGACAAAGAAAAAAATATCTTGTATCGGCGAGATACTGTGGGATTTGTTTCCCGATAAAAAACGCCCGGGTGGTGCCCCGGCAAATGTTGCTTATCACGCTTCGCTGCTTGGGGTCGACAGTACTCTCGTGAGTAAAGTCGGCGATGATTCGGAGGGAGCAGAGCTTATGCATTACCTGCATCACAAGGGTGTGAATACAGGGTACATCCAGGTCGATCACCATCATGAAACCGGCAGGGTTGAAGTAATGCTTGATGATGAAAATAACCCATCATATACAATACTGGAACCGGCAGCCTGGGATTTTATTGAGAAAACCAGGTCGCTCGAAGTACTTGCCCGTGAGACAGACGCGGTGGTTTTTGGCACACTCGCCCAGCGAAATCCGGTTTCGGCCGAAACAATACGATGGTTTCTTGATAAGGCCAATCCCGCTGCACTCAGGCTGCTGGATGTAAACTTTCGCCCTCCGTTTGTTTCAAAGGAAACCATCAGGGAATCCCTGATGAGGGCTGATGTGGTCAAACTTAACCGGGAAGAGCTTGAATCGATGAAAGATTTGCTGAAAGTCTCTGACGTGACAGACTACCTGCTTGAGTCGTTCCGGCTGCGTGGAATATGTGTAACAAAAGGCATGGATGGCAGTGAGTGGATCTCGATTGAAGAGCACTTTAGCCAGGATATTTTTAAAAGTGAATCTGAAAAAGGTGATCCGGTTGGCCTTGGTGATGGTTTTACGGCTGTTCTTGCTGTTGAATTGAGCCGTTCAGGTGATGCTAAAATTGCGCTGGAAAGAGCAAGCCGCTATACTGCCTTGTTAGCCGGAAAAAAAGGGGGCATGCCACATATCACTCAGAAAGAATTCAATCACATCTTCAAAAAGCATTAGTTGTTTTTTATGAGTAGTACAAACGTCTCATCTTCAGAAATTACGGTTAAATCCTGGAAGGCAGGCGAAAAACCGGAACTTCTTCTCGATTACATTAACGACAGACATCCGGATATTGAAAACCGGTCGCCTGGTTTTGCAAAAAGATTTAAAAAATGGATTCCGGTATTTCTCGATAACTACGGCGAACTTTACGGGCTTGAACCCGATGTTTTGAATCCTTTGACCGAATTGATGAATTTGATTGCAGAGGGCTTGGCCGGACGCCCCGACAGGCTTTTGATAAAAGACGGGGAACGCGAGGAATCAGACTGGTATCAGCATCCAAGCCTGATCGGTGCCATGCTGTATGTTGACAAGTTTGCGGGGACCTTTAAGGGAGTGGCCGGTAAAATCCCATATCTGAAAGAACTTGGTATCAACTACCTCCATCTCATGCCCTTCTACAAAACCATTGAAGGATTTAATGATGGCGGTTATGCGGTTTCCGATTATAGAGAAACCCGGACGGATCTTGGTTCAATTGAGGATTTAAAAGAGCTTGCAGAAATTCTTGATGAAAACAGAATCGAACTTGTAGCCGACGTGGTTTTAAACCACACATCCGACCGGCATGATTGGGCTAAAAAAGCATTATCAGGAAGTGAGAAATACCAGGATTTTTACCTCATGTTTGATGACCGTGAGGAGGTTGACGAATATGAAAAATACCTTGTCGATGTGTTCCCGGAATTTGCTCCCGGAAGCTTTACCTACAATGAAAAGCTGGATAAGTGGGTGTGGACATCCTTCTATAATTTTCAATGGGACCTGAATTACCGGAATCCTGAGGTATTTAACGCGATGTTTGGTGAGATGCAATTTATTGCCAATCTGGGAGCATCGGTACTGAGAATGGATGCGGTGCCTTTTACCTGGAAAGAAAAGGGAAATTTCAGCCAGAACCTCCCTCAGGCTCATACACTTCTGAGAGCTTACCGGGCGCTGATGCGTATTACATCGCCTTCAGTGGTGCTGAAATCCGAGGCAATTGTCAGCCCTGATGAAATCATCAAATATCTCGGTACGGGGGGATATGAAGGATTTGAATGCGACCTTGGCTACAACGCCACACTGATGAACCACATGTGGCATGCACTTGCCAGCCGGAATACGCACTTGCTGAGAACAACGCTTTCGAACCTGCAGGCAGCGCCAAAAACTGCCACCTGGATTAATTATGTGCGATGCCATGACGATATCGGTTGGGGAATATCCGATGAAAATGCTGCGGCCGTGGGGCAGTCGGGCCCGGAGACACGCAGGTTTTGCACTGAATTTTATAACGGTGAACTTCCCGGTAGCTATGCAGAGGGGTATGTGTTTCAGAGAGACCCCGGCAGCGGCGAAGCACGCATTTCGGGTACGGGTGCGGCGCTGGCAGGATTGCAAAAGGCACAGGTTGAAGCCGAACCGGTAAAAATTGGCCTGGCAATCAAAAGGCTGCTTCTTCTCTACAGCATCACCTATTTTTATAAAGGTATTCCCATGATTTATATGGGTGAGGAAATCGGCCAGTTTAATGATTTATCCTACTTGAAAAATCCACACCGCAGAAAAGATAACCGCTGGGTTCATCGCCCTGATATGGACTGGGAGAAAGCTGCATTCAGAAAAGAAAGCGGCACTGCCGAACAGCGTCTTTTTAACGGCCTTAAAAAACTCGCAAAGGTGCGAAAACAGCAAAGGGCGTTACATAGTGCAGCTCACTGTAAAATCCGGATTATTGGCCATGATTCCGTTTTTGCCGTTGAAAGGATTTCGAAAGATACCCGGCTTTGGATGATCTCTAATTTTTCGGAAAATAAAATTCACTTGACTGCAGATGTGATACCCGAAAGCTGGCTAAATGCCTCGGTTTTGGATTTATTTGACGATAATAAGAAAATGAAGTTAAATAATATTCATCTTAACGAATACGATTATAAATGGTTTCAACCTGTTCCCTGAATTACTAAATCTGCAACTATGAAACACTGGAAAGTAAAAACCTCCCTGATCTTTAATTACATCATCTTTGCGATCCTGCTTAACAGCGTGGGCATCGTAATTATGCGTGTGATTAATGAATACGGCATTCCCGAAGAATCGGCAAGTGTACTTGAGGCATACAAGGATCTCTCAATTGCCATTTTTTCATTTGCAATTGCATCCTTTATACCCAGAATCGGCTACAAAGTAACCATGCTGATAGCGCTTGTGATTACAGCCATTGCCTGTGTGGCAATGCCGCTTGCCGGCGGCGGCTTTTTGATGAGCAAGATTCTGTTTGCGGCGGTTGGATTCAGCTTCGGCCTTGTAAAAGTCTCGGTTTACTCAACCGTGGGACTGGTTACGGAAGGCACCGATGACCACGCCAGCTTCATGAGCATCCTGGAGGGCCTGTTTATGGTTGGTGTACTTGCCGGCTTCTGGATATTCGGCTTTTTTATTGATTCCGAAATCTTCTCCTGGCTGGATACATACTGGCTGATTGCCGCCATCAGTATTGCTGCGGCAATTTTACTTGCCGCTACCGAATTGGATGAAAGTGAAGCAAACCCGGAAGGTGAATTCGACACGGTTAAAGATTTTTTGAAAATGTTCGGCTTGCTCAAAATACCGCTTGTGCTGATATTTATTCTGAGTGCTTTCTTTTATGTATTTATTGAACAGAGCATTCAAACCTGGCTGCCAACGTTTAATAACAAAATTTTGCAGCTTCCCGAATCGATCAGCGTCTGGATGTCAAGCATCTACCTGGGAGCTCTTGCCGTGGGCAGGCTTACCAGCGGATGGTTCATAAAAAAGCTGAGCTGGTACACTGTTTTGAGTTCATCACTTGTGCTTGCGTTTATTCTTGTTGTTCTTGTTCTCCCAATGACGGAGGGCATCGAACCCGGCTCATACCAGGGATGGCTGACCATTCCTCTTGCAGCATATCTTTTTCCTTTGATCGGGTTTTGTATCGCACCGATCTACCCCACATTGAACTCAACAGTGCTGAGCAAGCTTCCCAAACCGAGGCAAAGCCCGATGACAGGCCTAATTGTAATTTTTTCGGCACTGGGTGGTACAGCAGGTTCAATCATTACGGGAGTAATTTTTGGAAAGTTCAGCGGGCAGTATGCATTTTATTTCTCACTGGTGCCAATTACGGTGGTATTCCTCTTGTTGATACCGTACAAACGCCTGATTGAAACCTTTAAAATTGACGACTGACTGGTATGGATAAAAAACTGCAAGATTTTATACAGGCGAATGGCGAGCTTTTTGAAGCTGTGCAGGTCAGCGGAATTTACGAGGATTCGAAATATTTTGTGGATACGGTTCCTGCTGAAGATCCTTCAGCGATCATGGCTAAATGGAATAATGAGAAAAACGATGACCAATTTGATCTGAAGGCGTTTGCCGACAAATATTTCAGGCTTCCTGAAGATCAGTCCGGCGAAACCATGATCGAGGATGCCAGGAATATGAGAGATCACATCAGCAAGTTGTGGGCTCACCTGTTCCGTTCGTCAGATTCGGATTCGTTGAAATCAAGTACCCTGATTCCATTACCCCATCCGTATGTTGTACCAGGCGGGCGATTTCGGGAGATTTATTATTGGGACAGCTATTTCACCTCATTGGGTTTGGCAGCCGACGGGCACAGTGATATGGTGCTTTCCATGGTGAAAAACTTCAGCTACTTGATTGAGACAGTAGGACATATTCCAAACGGAAACCGGGTATATTACCTGAGCCGGTCGCAGCCTCCTTTTTTTGCGCCGATGGTCAGGCTGGTAGAATCACTTTTTGGAAAAGAGGAAGTAAAACCCTTTTTGTCCTCTATTGAAAAGGAGTATGCTTTCTGGATGGATGAAACCGGCGAGCGTGGAAGAAGAAGTGTTGAAATTACAAGCGGATTAACTCTAAACCGTTATTGGGATGACTATCCCCACCCGAGACAGGAGTCGTGGATTGAAGATGTTGAAGCTGCTGAAAAAAGCGGGAGAGATAAGAAGCAGGTTTACCGTGATATCCGTGCAGGCGCGGAATCGGGTTGGGATTTTACCAGCCGCTGGTTTGCCGATGGGAAATCATTGGAAACCATCGAAACCACATCGGTTATACCCGTAGATCTTAATTCACTAATTTGGTTTCTTGAAAATCAGCTTTCAAAATGGTTTTCCGATTTTGGAGATCAGAAAAAAGAGCATTTGTATGCCGAAAAGGCAAAAAACAGGAAAGAGGCTATGTTGCAACTGATGTGGAATGATAAAGAGGGATTCTTTTTTGATTATCATTTTGATAAGAAGCGGCAAACATCTGTTTGGAGCCTTGCGGCCGTCTATCCGCTCTATTTTGGGCTGGCAGATCAATCTCAGGCTGAGAAAGTTGCTGATAATCTCATAAATCGTTTTTTAAAACCGGGCGGATTGCTGACTACGCTGAATAATACGGGCGAACAGTGGGATTCCCCGAACGGCTGGGCACCCCTTCAGTGGCTGGCATATGCCGGGCTGAAGCGATACGGATTTGAGAAAGAATCTGAAGCCATCAGAAAAAACTGGATCAGGGTAAATGAAGAGGTTTACAACCGGACGGGAAAGATGGTTGAAAAATACAATGTTATTGATATCAGCCAGGAGGGTGGAGGCGGGGAATACCCGCTGCAAGACGGTTTCGGCTGGTCGAATGGCGTTTCTGCTGCCATGATCGACGGATTTGAGATTTAATAACGCTGATATTTTTTATTAGTGGTGAGAATTTATAACCTCGTCTAAACCAAGATCTCAATTTCGCAAACTCTAAAAGGGTTCAATCCGTCAACGGACGGATTGGTTGGTTTTTAGATCCCGATATTTAATCAAGACATAATTCCAAATTCATTTTAAAAAAAGATCTATAAAACCAATTCTTTAATAGCTAAATACAGAAATTAATTTATCCAAAATCATTGCAATTAAGTTTACTTTTAAGTTAATTAAGTTCAGTTACTTATATTTAATTGACATTCAAATAAAACTATCATATGAGAGGAGAATCACTATGAGCACACATACTCAAATCTTATATCAAATTGTTTTTGGTACCAAAAATCGTGAACCGGTTCTTGAAAAAGAGAGCCGAATTTGGGTGTATAAATTTATGTGGGGAGTCCTAAAAAGAAAAAATTGTCACTCATACAGAATCAATGGCGTTGAAGATCATGTTCACATCATAACTCATTTACATCCAACTGTCTCATTAGCAGATCTTATCAAAGACTTGAAAATCG
>CAYPZI010000048.1:0-19850 GCA_964415185.1 uncultured Balneolaceae bacterium
AAAGGGACGTCATGGGTGAAATATATCCTTGACTTTCTTTTTTATAAGAGAACGCAAAGGACGCAGTTTTTCCTGCATACTGCCTATTGCAAACTGTATACTGCCAATTGTCTGCTGCATGCTTTTATTTTACCACGGCGGACACTGCGAATACACAGCGGGCACAACGGTGCAGTTTTGGATATTTTCCCGTTGTGTACGCCGTGAACCCGTTGTGTTCGCTGTGGTTACAAGCCTTTGAGGCTAAACGGGGCTTGTTTTCGCTGCGAAGTCACGAAGTTTCACAAAGGTTTCCTTTGGATAAATATTGGCTTTGGCATGTTGAAATACTCCCCATAGCGCCCCCTGCTTTCCCCGCTTGAAACGAAGGACATAATCTGTATCAAAGTTTACATTCTCTTGAAATGATCAGGAACTAACGAGTAACCAATTCAACAGTTTTTCGATTCTACAGTTCTACGCTTCTTACTAATGTGTTCCCAAAATGATCTTTTATAATTACTCTTGCGGATTTTAGGTAATCAATAAACCGATTCATTTTGCAGAGAGGATCGAAGCTGAAGCAAAAGCTTTCCCACGATTTGTGAAATTCTGGCTTCCGTTAATCCCATCAGGAGGGCGATTTCCTTCAGGGTGAGGTCTTCGTAATAGTAGAGGGCAAGTATCAGCCGTTCCCTCTCCTTAAATCTGCCGATGGCCTCCTTGATTTGATGTGACAACCCTTCTTTTTCGAGTTGGGAATCGGGCATTTCCGAATTTTCGTTTTCAATCTTGTCCAGAACAGACTGATCGGAATCCGGTGAAAAGCTTTCCTGGTCGAGCGACAAAACCGCCCGCTGTTGTACGTTGCCCAGCAGCTTTTGGTACTCCTCAAGGGTCATTTCCATCTCTGCGGCTACTTCGTTGTCTTTGGGTTCGCGGCCGAGCTCCTGCTGAAGCCGGTCGATCACCTCCCGGGCTTTTCCGAACCGGGTTCGATCGTTCCGGGGCAACTGGTCAATCGACCGGAGGTAATCAATAACACTTCCCCTTATACGGTAGTAGGCAAAGGTATTAAATTGGATATCCCTTGAGCAGTCATAACCGTCAAGAGCCTGTAACAGGCCCATAATCCCGGCGCTTTCAAGATCTTCGTACTGTGACAGTACATTCTCGGGCCTTCGTATCTTTCCGATAATGCTCCGGACCAGCGGCATTGCCTCTGTAATAATGGCGTTTCTCAAGCCGGTGGCGGGCTCATCACAATAGGCATTTACTAAATCCTGAAGCGAGGTATTCATTTACAAACGGGTTATATGTAAAGCACTCATGTTTGTTTTGCCGATGCTGTGGTTCCGGATTTGGAATCGGAACTCTCTTTGATAATATCGATCAGAAAGCCGGAGATCCTGGTTAAAATTACCAGCGTAGAGAAAATGATCACGCTTTTGATCATCGCCGATTCAATTGCCGAACCGGCAACGGTTGTAAATGCAAATACAAGCAGTGATGTAATAGCGTAGATTCGAATTAACATGTTAATGGGGTTTATTTATAATTTAAAATAATTAATCAGAATTAAAAATCTGATTCAGAAATTTATCGGAATTTTCCAATTGAAACTCTTGCCTGCCATTGCAAATAAAGCCGGTTTTGGTATCCAGAAGCCGGTTTAAAGCATATAAATTGCCTATGTTGAACCTGCAAGCTTCCCCGTTTAAAACGGATATAAACGTTGGCATAAAACGGCTGTTTGACGGCACATATCTTGCCAATTGTTCGGCCTCAAACATTGGATGAATCAAAAGGTGATATTCAGGCATTTCTTCCATTTCCGAAAACATCACTTCATAACCGTATAATCGTTCTGCTGTACTTTCAAGATCAAACGGAAGGGGATTGGTTACAATAAAAAGAGGCTGTTTGCCTGTGCGTTCCCTGTAAATGTTGGCGAGTTCCGTTTTATTACCGGCACTCAGCACTTCGAAATTGTTGAGGAAGTGATTTTCAGGAACGGCCTTGCCACCGATGGAGATGATAGCCGGCCTGTTCAAATTGTTATTCTCGAAATTGGCGTTATGACGGATCACTTCCGATACAAGTGTTAACGGGTCAATTCCTTCATAAGCAGTGATAAAAAGCATGGTTTTATTATCAATACCGGGATTCCGGGGATTGAGCATCGTTTCCAGGTACCTGATTAATATTCTCCGCCCCTGTTCCGGATTAAGGCCTGATTCCGGCAGATGATTTGTGATTTCAATGATATCCTGTTCCCTGAAGTTTCGGGTTTGCAACAGGTCGTAACAGGGATGGCCGGTAAGCGCAGGTATCAAATTTCCGGAAATCAGCCGGGTATATTCCTCGAGCCGGCCGATGCGTCTGTGTATATCATCAATCCTGTGAGAGCCGGGTTTGGTGGTTACGAGTCTCTTTTCCAGAGCGGTATCGTCTGTTTTCTTCACCCGGATATTCCCCTTCCCAGAGTTGTCGCTTTTGTTCCTGTTTAGTTTGTTCTGATTGAGATAAGCTTCAAAATTTTTACTTTTTTCAAAATAGACTCCTTCTCTTTTGACGGATTGTCCGGCAGAGTGCTTTTCGTTAAAGCGGCCTTTATCCTGACCGGATTCATCGGGTTCGTCCCCGCCGTTTTCATTTTTAAATGCCGAGATGGTTTTAGATCCTTTTTCCATCAGGTCTTCAACCTGTTTCATGAGAGGTTGTAAAAGATGAACAGGTTTTCGTGAATCTTTTTCCGGCAGGGCAGAATTACGGTAGCCCGCCTCGTCATCAAGTGCAACCTTGATATAAGCCGGCAGCCCGGATTTCGCATCTGCCGACTCCAGAACCACATATCGGTTACCGAACAGAATGGATGCCCTCTCTTTTGCGTCGGCTATATTTTCGGCGGAAATGGTTTTGATTCTCATGCTTCAACGGGTTCTTTTAATTGGTTTTCGGTGGTGTTGAGTTCAATTTTTCCAAATTTGATGATCTGTGTATCCATGGTAAGGTCATTGTACGAGAGTACGGCGATATCGGGTATAACGGAAACGAGAAAATCATAGATGGCAGGCCGCAACACAGGCGATGTAAGAATAATCGGTTTGTGTCCTTCTGCAATCATGTTTTCAAATACCTTGTTGCAAGCGATATAAAATTTTTCAACCGTATCGGGGGTAAAACCGAGCGTGCCCGGATGCAAATTTCCCTGCTGTGCCTGCGTGATCAGATGCGATTCGAGCGAGCTTTCAAGAACCGAAACGGTTACCGCACCGGAGGCGTCGCTATACAGCTTGGTAATTTTATCTGCCAGGCTGTTGCGCACATATTCGGTCAGTACTTCAGGATTTTGAGTTTTGCCCACATAATCGGCTACGGTTTCGAGAATGGTGTTGAGATCACGGATCGGCACCTGCTCTTTTAGAAGCCGTTTCAAAATTTTCTGGATTCCGCCGTATCCCATTTTTTCCGGGATGAGTTCTTCAACTACAGCCGGTGAAGTCTCCTTCAGGTTCTCAATCAGTTTCTTCACCATCTGCCGGTCGAGCAGCTTGTAAGCATTGCGCTTGATGATTTCGATGAGATGAGTGGTAATTACCGCACCCGACTCGATGATTGAAAGACCGTATTTTTCCGCTTCATTCCTGTTTTTGGAATTAACCCAAACGGCATCCATGCCGAATGCAGGATCTTTGGTTTTAATACCCGGTAGATCTACGCTCAGGTCGGCCGGCAGCAAAACCATGTGGTATTCGGGTAACAGGTCCCCTTTACCCTGGTTGATCCCGCGCATCTTTATAACATATTCGTTGGCATCAAGCTGAATGTTATCCCTGATTCTGATCGGTGGTACGAGAATACCCAGTTCAACGGCAAGCTGCTTGCGCAGCGATGCCATCCGGTCGAGAAGGTCTCCGCCCTGGTTGGGATCTACAAGTGGTATCACGCTGTAACCGATCTCCAGTTCCAGTGTATCCATCACAAGGTACTCTTCTACCTTCTCTTTGTTCTCTTTTTCTGCTTCTTCATCGTTTTTAATCTGAGCAGCCTCAATCTCATTTTCTTTGCTTTTCTTGTTTGCGGTGAATGCCAGGTAACCGCCAAGCAGCCAGAATGGAATCAGGGGCATGCCGGGCAGGGCTCCCATAATAAATATGAATGCCGAAGCAAGGGCAACTACTTTCGGGCTTCCAAATAATTGCCCGGTGATCTCGGTACTGAGGTTGCCTTCCGAAGCCGCTCTTGTTACAATAATACCTGAAGCAGTGGAAATCAGCAGGGCGGGAATCTGGCTCACAAGTCCGTCGCCGATGGTTAAAAGGGTGTAGCGTGCGGCGGCATCGCCGATGGCCATGCCTTCCTGCATCGTTCCGATAACAAGCCCGCCAATAATGTTGATGAAAGTGATCAGCAGCCCGGCAATCACGTCGCCGCGGACAAATTTACTGGCGCCATCCATCGCCCCGTAAAAGTCACTTTCGCGTGATATTTCTTCACGGCGTTTTTTGGCTTCATCATCGGAAAGAAGGCCGGCATTCAGGTCGGCATCAATAGCCATCTGTTTTCCCGGCATTGCATCGAGGGTAAAACGTGCCGAGACCTCTGCAATTCTTGAGGCACCCTTGGTTATCACCACAAAATTAATAATGACCAGTACCGCGAAGATGATCAGCCCGATCACAAAATTACCCTGAACTACAAAACTTCCGAAAGCGGCAATCAGGTTGCCGGCGTAGCCTTCACTCAGTATCAGGCGGGTGGAGGCAACGTTCAGCGAAAGCCTGAAGAGTGTCAGAATCAAAAGCATTCCCGGAAAAACCGCAAATTCAAGCGGTTTATTTGTATAAAAAGCTACCAGCAATACAATTACGGAGAGCGAAACACTCATCGCCAGGAAAAAATCGAGGAGCGCAGCCGGGATCGGCAGGATCATAATCATTAGAATCATCAAAATTCCGGACGAGACCAGTATGTCTGATCTCTGCATCAGAAATGATATCCAGCTTTCCTGGTTGGGTTTTACTTCTTGCATGTCAGTTTATCTTTTTTCTTTAAGGCGGTAAACATAAGCCAGGATTTCAGCTACAACCTGGAAATACTCTGCGGGTATTTGGTCATCCTCGTTTGCCGATGCATAAAGTGCCCTGGCAACCGGTGGATTTTCAATAATGGGAACATCAAAATCATTGGCATACGACCTGATTTTAAGTGCACGCTTACGCATCCCCTTGGCTTTTACAAGCGGAGCCTGGTTGTTATCGGGATTGTATTGAAGCGCAACGGCATAGTGGGTCGGGTTGGTGATCACCACATCGGATGACATCACGGCATGATCCAGCCTTTTGTTTAGCGAGAGGTTAATGGCTGTCTGCCTCCTCTTGCTCTTCAGGTGCGGATCACCTTCGGTCTGCTTGTGTTCATCCCTGACTTCCTGTTTGGTCATTCTCAGTTCCTTTCTGTGCTGAAACCTTGTATACATGGCATCAACGATTGCAAGGATGACAAGGGCGGTTAGAATGCGCGTCATTAATAACAGGAGCAGCCTGCCGGCTTCAGCCAGGCTCACACTCATCGGCATTACAAGCATGGTAATAAAAAGCTCGCTTTCATGGGTAAGGGTAATAAGGATAATGGCACCGATGATGGAAATTTTGCTCAAACCTTTTACAAGCTCGGCAACGCTTCTCATGGAAAAGACCTTTTTGAATCCTTTTGCCGGGTTGATTTTTTCCGGTTTGGGCTCGATTGCTTTTGGGGCAATTACTACTCCGGTCTGTATCACATTGGCCAGAACCGAAACAACCAGAAGCCCGAGAAACAACGGACTTACCACTTTCATGCTAAGGGCCAGGATACTTTTGAGAGCTTTCAAAACCTGTTCGGTGTCATTCAGCGGTTGATCCAGGTTTAAAAAGACCTGGCGGAAAAGTGACTGGAATTCCGAGTAGATCCACTCTCCAGAATACATGATCACCAGCATGGTGACCAGCATCAGCAACACGGACGACACCTCCTGGCTCTTTGCTACATTCCCTTCCTCCTTCGCTTTTTCAAGCCGAAGGGCAGTGGGTTCTTCGGTTTTGTCTTGTTTATCCTGGTCGGGCATCCGTTGTATTAAGAATATTTAAAATTTCTAACTGACCCGGATTGTCTCAAAAAAGATACCAGACTATGGATGTGGCACCAGGAAGTCATATACACTCTTTTATTCTGATTAAATCATCACCTTTTTCCGCAAGGCGGTAAAAATTTCCGCTTCCGGGAAAATTAATGGCTCACAAGTTTGAGGGCGGATTTAAATAAGCCGGCCCGCTTATTTGGAGCCGGATCAGAATGATGAAACGGGAATAGGTTAGATGCCTTTTTTGGTTGCCACGAAGACGCGAAGGCACGAAGTTCTCGCAAAGGTTATATTATTGATATTAATTTACTTAGTGTATTTTCGTGTCCTCGCGTCTTCGTGGTAAGAAATAGAAGGGCGATATATCTGACCAGGCATCACTATACAATCTTCCGGATCTGAAGAAGAGGTTTTTTAAGAGTGAAATAGGAGGTCACTTCGACTACATGGTTTGACGGATGGCATGGTAATTGAACCGGTACAGTCGAAACATTAAAAAATTCTTATAACCGATGATCGACAGGCTGATCCATTCAATGCAAGCTTTACAAAGGCTGATGAAAGCCCAGGAAGTTACTGCCAATAATATGGCAAACCTGAATACACCGGGGTTTAAATCAGACAAGCTTTTTTATCATGCTTTTGTGCGTGAGATGAACGGCAACAATGCCTCAATGGTAAAGCCGCAGCAAACCATTAACATGGCCCAGGGAAATTTTGAGTTAACCGAAAATCCCTACGACCTTGCCATTGAAGGCGAGGGATTTTTCAGGGTTGAACTCGACGGACAGGAGCTGCTTACCAGGAACGGCCGGTTTCAGCTCGATGCCGATGGTTTTATTGTGAATGATGAAGGTGCTTTTCTTATGGGGGAGAACGGAGCGGTTTCCATACCCCCGCTAAGTGAACATACCGGTTCGTCGGCCAACGAAACCCGGGTCGAGATTTCAAAAGACGGAACCGTTTCTGTGAATGAACAAGAAATTGACCGGATTCAGCTTGTGAAAACCGATAATCTTCCTGCCCTTCAGCGGCACGCCGCCGGATATTATGTAGCATCACCGGAGGCTGAACTCTTTGCAGATGAGAATAGTACGGTTCTGCAGGGATTTTATGAAGCCGGTAATGTTGATCCCCTGAAGGAAATGGTTTCGATGATGAGCACGGCCGGCATGTTCGAAGCCCAGCAAAAAGTAATGCTCACCACAGATGAGCTCTTATCGAGGGCAACCAATTCAATCGGCAGGTTTTAACCGAATTAAAAATGAGATATCGATCAACCGTCAACCAAATAACAGACTGATATGCCAACAAGAGCACTAAGTACAGCAGCGCTTGGAATGAGCGCTCAACAGCGAAGAGTTGATAACATTGCCAATAATCTTGCCAATGTAAATACAACAGGATTTAAACAGAGCAGTATTGCCTTTCAGGATCTCTTCTATCAAAATGTAGAGATTTCAAAAAGGGGATCTTCAGCAAATCAAACAGGGAATGTGCCGTCACAGCTTCAGCTTGGCCACGGTGCACGAGCGGTTGCCAATATCCGTAATTTTACACAGGGATCACTCGCCGAAACCGGTAACCCGTTAAATATTGCCATCAACGGCAGCGGCTTTCTGCAGGTTGAAATGCCTGACGGCAGCGTTGCCTACACCCGCGACGGAAACCTGTCACTCGATTCAACGGGACGTGTTGTAACACAATCGGGACTTCCCCTGGCCGATTTTATCGAAGTGCCTGAAGATATCCAGGGGCTCAATATTTCTAAAGAAGGTATCGTAACCGCCAGGCTGAATGGTGAAGGTGATGTAATTGAGCTCGGCCAGATTGAACTGGCAAAATTTGTAAACACTTCCGGACTCACAGGTATGGGAGATAATCTCTATGCTCAAACAGAGGCTTCAGGCTTGCCCATTTTCGGAACACCGGGGATGGAGGGATTCGGAACCATTGAGCAGGGGTTCCTGGAACAGTCGAATGTGGACATTGTATCGGAAATGGTAAACCTCATTTCGGCTCAGCGTGCGTATGAAACCAATTCCAAAATGGTACAGACCACGGAAGACATGATGGCCATGACAAATGCAATTAAACGATAATCAATTGCGAAAAACCCCATGATTTTGATTACAGTACTCTTAATACTTTTGACTCTCTCCGGCTATATCCATCACAAGGAAAGCAAGATTGAGAAAAAAATTATCGATCTGTCGGAGCAGTACCTGGAAGAACTTTACCATGACTCTGATTTTGAAGTAAAGGTAAAGTGGATGCCCCCCGGCCTGAAATCAAAAGATGTGTCAGTGATTGACAAAATAGATTTCAGAAAAAGGGAATTGCCTCGCGGCCTTACCTCTGCCGAAGTAACAGCCGGCAGTGAGCTGTTTCCCATACAGCTCGACATTACAGTTATGACCTTTTTACCTGTAGCGGCTGACTTGCTCAGGGCCGGTGACGAATTCAGCAGTGATGATGTAATTGTCAGAAAAATTGATGTAACAAGCCTTCAGGAACTTCCGCTTACTGACCTTGGCGATGGCACATGGACGGCCAAAAGAGACATTCAGCCCGGAAGCCCATTTTATGAAAGAGGCCTTCAAAAAGGCGACATATTAACCAGAGGCCAGCGGGTAAAGCTTCTGTACGATGCCGCCGGAGTTGATATTGAAATGAATTGTGAAATCAGAAAACAAGCCGCACCCGGCGAACCGGTAATTCTCTTCTGTGAGGATACCGGCAAACGATATAAAGCCATTTTAAACGAAAACAAAACAGCAACATGGATAAAAACACTGTAAAAAAAGACCTGATCCGTTTCTTAATAACTCTTTCACTGGTATTGATGGCCCAGAACCTGATGGCTCAACGGTCGCTCTACTCGGATGTGAAAGCTCACCAGGTGGGCGATGTCATCACTGTTGTACTGACCGAAAACATTCGGGGCGCATCAAGCAGCGACAGCCGACACGATTCAAACAGGAAGGGCAGTTCTTCAAATTCATTTGATGGCAGCATCCTGCCGTCATCCGCTACATTCGGAGCCAACTCGAGCGTCGAGTTCAGTACCGATGAACGAGTTTCAGCGAACCAGCGGCAATTGCTTACAGGCACACTGAGTGTACGAATTGAAGAGGTGGAACAGGGTGGAAATTTCCTGATATCGGGAAGCCGGTCAATGGAGATCAGCGGTGAATTGTACCAGATGAGCCTGACAGGCTACATACGCGGTACCGATATCAATGACGCAAATGAAATACTTTCTTACAGAATTGCCAATGCCGATATCGTCTATTACAACGAAGAAGGCAAATTTGCCGATGAACGTAAGAAAAACCGGAAACTGATCTGGATTATTTTGGGAGCCATCACCGGCGCTGGTGCGGTCATGGGTACCTGATTAAGAATAATATGGCATGAAATGAATTTACTTCTAAGAAATATCATCCTTTTATCAATTGTTGCTGCCGGTTTTCTGATTCCATTCCGGGCGCATGCACAAACACGTCTGAGCGATATCGTTGAAATCGATAAAGCAGGCAAGATGGAACTGATTGGGTATGGCCTGGTTGCGGGACTGGACAGGTCGGGCGACAGGGCCCTGAACAGGAGAGGTGCCGTGTTTACGGTTCAGTCCATTGCCAGTATGCTCAGAAAGTTTGATGTCAATATTGATACGGAACACCTGAGAACGCGAAACGTTGCAGCCGTAATGGTAACGGCAACCATCGGCCCTTATCATTCGGCGGGCAGCGAGCTCGATGTTACTGTCTCTTCGCTTGGTGATGCGAGCAGCCTGAATGGAGGAGTGCTGTTGCAGACTCCGCTGATAAATCCCCAGACTGAAAAGGTCTATGCCTTTGCCCAGGGGCCTCTGATTGTGGGAAGCATCAACAATGAAATTCCGGGCGCAAGAGTAGGCAGAAACCCGACACTTACCGCTACCATACCGGGTGGGGGCAATGTGGTTGAAGGCAATTTGTACCGGCCCGACAGGGAGGAGCCGCTGGGGTTGATTTTACGTGAACCGAATTTCAGCAACTCCTCAAAGATCGTAGATGCCATTAACGAGCGGTTTGAAACTGAAATTGCCAGCGCCCGGCATGCCGGTTACGTATCGGTAGATTGGCCGGACGGATTTGAAGATACCGGCGACCTTACCTTTTTTACAAGCCTTGTAATGGATCTCGAAATTGATATGGATGTGCCGGCAAGAGTGGTTATTAACGAGCGGACGGGAACCGTGGTAGCCGGCGGTGATGTGCTGATCGGGCAGGTTCTGGTCTCTCACGGCAATATCCGGATCCAATCGCAGGTGTTTCCCTTTGTTTCACAGCCTCTGCCGTTCAGCCGCGGCGGTGAAACGGTAGTGAGCGCCGAAACGGAAGCCGGCGTAACTGAAGAATCGGCAAATAACATCGTGATTGAGCCCGATACGCGGGTCATTGACCTGGCAAATGCACTTAATGAACTCGGGCTTACACCCAAAGATATTATTTCCATCATGCAGGCAATAGATAGGGCCGGCGCACTGAAAGGAAAACTGATTGTAATGTAATATGACAGGAAAAATCACAATAAATAATAGATTATGGAACCGACATCGATTATAAAATCCGGGATGAACCAGGTTCAGGAAGCGGCTTCTCAAAAAAAGAAACAGAATGAAATTGCTTCGGAATTCGAAAAGATATTTGCCCGGCAGATGATCAGCCAGATGACGAAAGGCATTTTTGAAAGTGAAAGCGGCGGGGTGCTCAATTCCGGCAACAGTATCTACAGTGAACAGGTGACGGATGTGCTTGCTGAAGCATTTGCAGAACAGGAGCCACTTAAAATTGCAGATATGGTACGATCCTACTGGAATCAGAAAACTATAGATGGAACCGAATTTAAATAGTGTCTCTAAGAAAACGACAATCTCTGCGTTCCACTCGCCCCAAAAATACTCATTTACATGTAGTAAACTGCGCTTTTTGGGGCTTCGCGCGCCTTGATCTTGACGTTTTCTTAGGACACTATGAGTTTTCTTACAAATACTAAATAAGAACATCCGAATACAAACCATAATGAATCCACAGACAAGCAATAGAATCAGCGAATTGGCCGAAAGCCTTGAAAAACTTCACGAAGATTATTCGGAAGCCAGAAACCTGCTCGACGACCAGATGCAGGCAGTGATATACAACGACCTGATCTGGCTGAATAAGCTGATCGAAGAACAGGTGAGCCGGTTTGATAAAATCAGGATCACGGAAGAGAAATTCAGAATCATACTGATTGAGCTCTTTCAATATTACTATCCGGACTCCACACATCCCTCGCTTACCAAACTTCTTGAAGTGATTGAAGAACCCACGGAAAAGCTCGACAAGCTCAGGAAAGAGTTATTCGACCAGGTTGAAAAAACGGAGAAGCTCAGGGTAAGCCTGATGGATCTTCTTGATTTTGCCCGCAGACACAATGCTGAAACGATATCTTCGCTTTCAGCACTGGCAGGCAATATTTACCAGAACTACAACTCCGATGGAAAATTAAACCAATCGAAACAGGGCAGCCTTGGCCTTAACCAAAAAGTTTAAACCGTATGAGATCTCTATTTGAAATATCGACCCGCGGATTGCTGAGTGCCCGTGCGGCTTCCGAAACCGTATCGAATAACATTGCCAATGCCCAGACGCCCGGCTATTCACGTCAAAGAGCCGTCCTGACTGAAGAGGTGCAGCGGCTCCAGAATGGAGTATTCGGCAAGGGCGTAACGGTTTCGCAGATACAAAGGCTGCGTGACGGATTAATCGATCAGCAGATTATGCGGAACGAGCACCAGCTCGGGGACTTCACCGAAAAGGCAAACTTGTTCAGCCTCATGGAAACAGCCCTCATCTCGGCCGAAGGTGCAGGACTTGATGCATCCATCCGCAAGTTTTTTGATTCCTATTCCGACCTCTCAACAAACCCGCAGGATATCAACCTCAGAAATATTCTGATTTCTGATGCAGTTACACTGACGGAAACTTTCAGAAGTCTCGATTCCACCCTGAACGAATTCAGTAACCAGGCACTTCAGACAGCCAATAACAAGCTTGATGAGTTGAATACGGTATTGGGTGATATTGCAGCCATCAATGCGGAACTGGCACGTTCAAGTGCCGATGCGAATCCGAATAACAATGCGCTTGACCGTCAGACTCAAAAATTGAAAGACCTTGCCGGGCTGGTTGAGTTTAATATGCTGGAAAATGACCAGGGAATGGTTGAAATCAGAATCGGTGGTGTTTCGGTTGTGAACGGCAAAGAGGCGATGACACTAAATGCCGAAACGGATGAAGCCAACAACATCTTCCGGGTTCGCCACTCAGGAGGAAAGGTAATTGAGCCCGGGGCCGGCGAATTATCTGCCAATATTTTCATGTTTGAAAACGGTGTACCCGATGTGCGGACACAGCTTAATGACATAGCCTCCTCATTTATCAATAGTGTCAATAATATCCACCAAAACGGTTTTGGATTAAGCGATAACATCGCAAGGAATTTTTTCGACCCGGTATCAAACAGTGCGGCCAATATCCGCATTGAGCAGCAGTTGGTTGACGATCCTTCCAATATTGCCGCATCATCGGTTGCGGGCGAAGCCGGAAATAACGATATCGCCCTTGAAATTGCCAACCTTCAGAACGAAAGGATTCTTGATAACCAGACTTTTATCACAAATGCCGTTCAATTCATGAGCTCACCGGGGATCAGGCTGAATGAACTGAACCAGAAAATTGATTCTGCGAATGCCACCCGTGAATTTCTGATGAACCGCCAGGAACAGGTTGCCGGCGTGAGTGTGGATGAAGAGCTCGGTGATTTAATCCGGTTTCAGAATGCATTTCAGGCATCGGCAAGGGTGCTTGAAACCGGGCGCCAGATGTTTGATACGCTGCTGAGTATCGCATGATGTAGTGAAATGAACAAATATACTTTAATAAAAAAGATCAGGATATGAAAATAACGGAATTTATGGCCTCCAGTTCTTTCAGGAATCAATTGAGGTCGGCTCAATCGGATAGCGTAAAATTTAACGACCAGATTGTAACGGGAAAAAGGGTGCGAAAAGCTTCGGACGATGCGTCAGCATTCCCTTTGGGTAAGATTACCGAAGACCTGATCAGGAAGAATCAGCAATATGAAAAAAATGCGAATACCGGCCTGTTTCATGCCAGAACAGTGCAGGATTCACTTGAAAACATCACCGACCTGCTGGTGTCGGCAAAATCGTTTTTGATCAATGGTGCCAACGATACCATGAACGCTAATGACAGGCGGGACCTTGCCTTGCAGCTCAGGTCTATCCGAGATGATATTGTGGGACAGGCCAATGCCCAGTTCAACGATACATTTGTTTTTGGCGGTACCAACACCGATACGCCCCCGTTTTTTGAAGATGCCGCAGCGCCGGGCGGCATCGGAACCACCAGCACCGACCGTCCGCTAAAAGTACAAGTCGGGAATAATACGGTTGTTGAGACAACTATCACCGGCAACGAGCTTCGGAATACTGCTGCAGGTGACCTTTTTGAAATTATGGATGATGCCATAGATGCCCTTGAAACGAATAACCTTGCAGGTATTCAGGCGGGAATTGAGAATGTTGACGACTCGATCAAGCACGTGATCACACAGTCAACAACTTCCGCTAACAGTATCAACCGGCTTGAATTTGTGCTGGATAGGCTGGAAGGGCGAATTATCGACCAGTCGGGTGAATTAAGCAGGCTGGTGGATGCAGACATTGTCGAATCGATGATGAACTTTCAGAATGCACAATCAACGCTCGAGACAATCATGGCAACACAATCGAGAATGATGCAGACTTCTCTTCTGAACTTCCTGCGATAATTTATTTTGACTTAAAACCACAATACACCCCATTATGAATAATCTGAATAAGATCAGCCTGGTAATCATAATTGAAAATAAAAGAAGAGAATCAAAGATCCGCAGGATAATAGATCTGGCGCCATCAGCCGGTGAAACAATCATTGCACTTGGCTCGAAAACAGATCTTCCGGCAGGTTATAAATCGGTTGTGAAAGATCCGGAAGAAAGCAGGGTTCAGTTTCTTAATCGTGCGGCCCGGCTGGCTTCACTTGAATGGATTCTGATTATGCAAGAGGATGAAACAGCAGATGGAGAGGCATTGAACCAACTGAACCTAATACCGGATTCATATTTTAAAAGCAGGATTGTAACGGGTGCCCAACCGGATCAAAGACATAATTACTCGGTAAGGCTTTTCCCAAAAACCGAAACGGGAACGGACCTGTTTGAAGGGTCTATCTTTCCGGATTTATCAAATTATATTATCGCAAATAATTTAAAACCGTCTCCCAGGCCATTTGAAATAAAAAAGAAAGGGCCATTCATAAATCTGTCCGACCTGGAAGCACTTGAAAACTCGGTTCCGGCAACAACCCTCGATTACTACTGGCTTGGTATTTATAAACTTGAGAAGAAGAAATATCGGCAGGCGGAAAAGCACTTTAAACGCTCATTAAGCAGCAAGCTGCAAATTGAAAGTGATCATCTTGCGGCATTGAACGGTTTGTCGGTTTCACTGCTTGAACAACACCGCCTGGATGAAGCTTTCAATATTGCCGACCAGTCATCGTGTGACAATGAAAGGCAGTATACACCCTGGATTGTGATGCATAAGGTTTGCTGGATGAAGTCGGACTGGACCGGGGCGTATGAACATCTCGTCAAATACCAGGAAATGTCTCGCTATTATTCAGAAGCAAATTTTGACCTGGTTTTGCCGCCGGATGATGTAAGTTATCTGCTTTCGGAAGTTTCACTTTATAACCGCGATTACAGCAAAGCCTTCAGGCATCTTGAAAATTATTATGAGTTGAAAAAGAACGAGGCCAGTGATGAAATACCGGAACGGTTATTCATTTATGCCTGCGAGCTGAAGATGAAGCAAAAGGCGATTGGTTATTTCAATGAACTCTATGACAGGCATATTCTTGAAAAGCCGGATGAAAATATGATGACAGGGCTTCTTGAGACACTTTCCCTTATCGAAGATAATGGCTGGAACGATTTTGCAAGTTCCGTCTATGAAAAAATGATTGACGTATATCCGGGGAATCATAAAATTTTGCAGGGCTGGCTTACTTCTCTGATTCGAAGCAACCAGGTTCAAAAAGCTAAAATTGTGATGGAGAGGATGAAAAACAACAAGCGTGTTACTGCGGGCATGTTAAGGTAGGCTATTTCAGAAGTCTTAAAGGGGGGCGCACACACATACTTTGAATCGCTGATGAATCGGATTGCTCCGATCTCGGATATACGAAGTATTTACCGATCAGGGATTGCATACCGAATATCAGTTCTCCGGGAAATTGATTTTTTTCAATTTGTTCCTGATTGTCCTGTCTGACACATTTAGCAGCTTTGCGGCTTCCTTCTGGTTACCGTTGGTCCGCTCGAGTGCTTTTTTGATCATAACCAATTCCATTTCGTCGATTGGCATCACCGGCAACTCGCCTGATATCTCATTTGACAGAACTTCATCTACATTCTTGAAGATACCACTTTCGGCATGTTTCAAAGCTACAACAGGAGAATTTTGCGACATAATCACGGCTCTCATCATATAGTTTTCAAGCTCCCTTACATTTCCCGTCCAGGTTTTGCTCTTCAGTAAATCGAGAAGTTCCTCTTCGATTTCTTTTTTTTCAAATCCGTATTCCTTGCAATATTTGTCACAAAAATATTGAGCCAATGGTGGGATGTCCTCAACGCGGTCGCGTAATGGAGGCAAGATGACCGGGAAAACATTCAGCCTGTAATAGAGGTCACTTCTGAACTCTCCGTTTTTAATGGCTTCACCAACATTTCTATTGGTAGTGGCAATGATCCTCACATCGGCCTTTCGGGTTTTCTGGCTTCCTACTTTTTTGTATTCCTTTTCCTGCAATACCCTTAGCAGTTTCGCCTGAACATTAATATCAATTTCAGTAATCTCATCCAATAGCAGGGTGCCGCCTTCAGCTTCACTAAAGGCACCCTCCTTATCTTCAACGGCACCAGTGAAGGATCCTTTTTCGTGGCCAAATAATGTGCTTTCCACTAGTTCGGTGGGAAGGTTGGCACAGTTAATTTTAACGTAGGGCTTGCCGGCGCGGTCACTGTGCGAATGGACCAATCCGGCATAGACTTCTTTGCCTGTACCGCTCTCGCCCTGGATCAGTATAGGTGCATTTGTCGGGGCAATTTGTTTTAAAATCTCAATAAGATGCTTGATTTTCGGACTTTCACCAACCATAACGGGTTTCTTGTCGGAGGAAGCCGATTTTTGATGGCTGCCATTCCGTTTAGAAGCATGAACCGTACCATTTGAATCCCCGTTTTTCAAAAGCCCGTTGCTTCTCTTTTCGAGATGGGAAGTGTTTTCAAAATATTGGTTGATGCGGTGCAGAAACTCCTTGCCGGTAAAAGGTTTTGTAATGTAATCGAACGCCCCTTTGCGCATGGCATTTACCGAATGGCTGATATTACCGAACCCTGTAATCAGAATTACACCGGGCGGTGACTTCATTTTACGCACCTGGTTAAGCACGTCATCACCGGTCATTTCATCCATCTTTACATCGGTGACTACAAGCCGGGGTTGTTTTTTATCAATTTCCTTCAAAGCCTGCCGGGCTGAAGTGAATGCATCTACTTCAAACGAATTGTTTTGAAGATGCTCTCTCATGTAGTCCAAAATGTTGGAGTCGTCGTCTATTAGAAAAATTCGTTTATCCATACTGTAATGAGATCAATTACAATTAACCGAAACCTTAGGTTGCTCTGCCGCAAAACTCTTATTTAGCTGCGGGTATTCAAAAAACATCAGTTTCAAAACTCAAACCAAATGTTTATAAATGGAACTAAACACTATTAAGAAGACAGATGGGCAGGCAGATTGTTACAGAAAAAATCAGAGATTTGATAAATCTTTAATTATTTTTTCGGCAATCTCATCCCTGACGGAATCGCTCCGGGTCAGGAATTCAATTTTTTCCGAATTTAAAGGTTCGGGACCTGTTTCTTCTGAAGAAGTGCGTATAAAACTCTCAACTTTATCGATATCCTTTTTTAACTTTTCCGAGACTTTGTTGCGGACAGAACCCCCTTCATAAAACCCGTTCTTAATATTTTTTCTTATCCTGTCGAGATCTCCCGACTTTTTTGCATCCAGCTTGGATAAAACATCTTTGCCAAAAGCCACATCATTTTCAAACCGGGTACCTGAAATCCGGAGTTTGTCCGATTCCGGTTTGCCTGCTTTCGATACAGCCGGCTGGTTTTCTTTGTTCTGAACCTGGTTTGTAGCGCCGGGTTTATTCACCGGGCGGCCGGGTATGTTATTTATGTTTTGAACAGACATGACTGGGATATTTTAATACGTTCCTGATTTTGTATCCATAAATAAGGAAACATTGCTTTGTCCGTATTTATTGCCGTTACCGTAAGAAGCTTTTGCGCCTTTAAGCTGATCAATTTGCTTTAAATGATTTAATTTTTTCAGCTTAAGGCTCTTAAGGTTACTGTTTAAATTCTTCTCAAGCAAGTTCAGGCGCACAAACAGGTCTTTTATTTTACCAAGTGCCTGTTTTTCGGGGGCAGGCGGATTGGAATTTTCATTCAATTCAACCCATTTAAATTTGGCTTCAGACAATAACCGGGCTCTTTCGGTGTACAGGATTTCAATTTTATCCATATCCGGCTCGTCTTTTTCAAGCTCCATAAGAATTGAGTAACCTGTATTGAGTACTTTTTCGAGTCTGTTGAATATAATGTCCATGGCTCAATTTGCTTTTATTTTAGAATGAATTAAATCCAAGCGCGGCCTGGAAATTCAGGACCTGGTTAAATTGTCTTTCACCGTTATCGATTACCTGTTGAAGCCGTGTAAATTCGCTGCGTAGCTGCTCTTCACGCCTTTCCAGGAACCGGGTTTCCCGGTCGATCCGGTCGTTGGTGCGGTCAATTCTTGAATCCAGTGCGCTTTCGATATTATCAAGCAGGTTATTGTTACCGGATAGAGAAAGTTCAACACTGTTTTTCAGCCTTTGCACAATTCCGTCTGTTCCGGCAAAAAATTCTTCAATCAGTTCCGGCTGGGTAGCAAGAAAAGATTCGAGTTTGTCAGCGTCATCGATGGAAAGGCTGCCTTCCTGCGAAATGGAAATCCCGATATCGGAAATGGATTGCACACCCGGATCGCTCAGGCCTGTTACCGGTAACAACAGGCTTTGCCTCATATTGATACTCAAATTTCTCAATGACCTTTCGCGTTGTAAAATGCCCCTGTTTCCGGATTCGCCGTCAATAAACGTTTTGCTTCTGATTTCGCTATTCAGCTTGTTAAAACTCTCAATAAAACTTTCAATACCGGAAACCGCAGCTTCCGTGTCTTTTGTAATGTTGATTTGGCCCGTTCCGGCCTGCCCGGATAATTCAAATGTTACACCTTCAATAGCATTTTCAACCACATTCGATGACCTTGTCATCTCAATTCCATCGATCGAAAACATGGCGTCGAGCTCGGTCACATCAAATAAACGGTCCAGGTTCAGATTTTGGAAATCACCCTGGATATTTGTGATTGAAATCTGGCTGGTACTTCCAGTGTCGCTGCTTTTCAAGCTGAGGGCCGATTCAGTGTCGCTGGTCTGAATTTTGGATGCCGAAACCTGGTCACCTGCCTGATCATTAACGGCATCCCGTATGGCAGCCAATACTTCATCATTGGTTAAACCGTTAGTATCAAGGCTGATGGTTACAGGATCTCCCCCGCCCACTGTAATTTCAAAAGAACCGCTGCCGTTTACCGATAACCCGGTGCCGTCAGTTGCAAATGAAGCCGATGTCATCGTATCACGGCGGGCCATTTGGGTAACCTGGATGTCAAAAGATCCTGTGTTGTCGACCCCGTCATTCGATACAATTTGAATTCCTTCAAATGTGCTTTCGGTTTTGAGCGGCCTGAATGATTGGGCGGACTCATCGGAAAATTTATTCAAAATAGTTTGGAACGACGAAAATGCAGAACCGATATCATTCAGGGCCTTTTTCTGCGATTCGATGTTATTGAGATCGGAGCGCAACTGATCCCTTTTCAGTCCGTCCAGACGAAGGATTTGCTGAATGGAGCTTTCAAAAGGATTTGATTGCCGTATAAGGTCGCTTGCCGAGATCATGCCAGAAAACCGGTTTTGTTAACTCTGTTTAAATTAACCTTGTTTTTTACCACTCCTTCATTCCAGGCTTGCCTGATTGGTTCGAGCAATGTCCGGACTTCTTCAAATTTATCTTCATCCAAAATGGTTTTGCAATATGTATAGAGCTCATACAAGGTGGATGAGAGTTCATATTCAAAGTTGAGTGACTTGATAAGCGCGTCCAGAATATCTTTCGCCCGGCCGGCATCCTGTTTGTAGCAGGACTGAATTGCCATATCGTACAATTTCGAAACCAGCTCCTCAGGGCTTGCTTGTGTAATTGCCTGTCGTTGATATTCTAAATAAGCGTTTTTCATGATTTAAGCGGTTTTTAAATTCATTTTATTAAGTTATCGTCAGACAGGCGGCAGACTTAAATCATTTTTAAAATTTTTTTGAAAAAAATTTCATAAAAAAACCCGGTTCGGGGTTGAAACCGGAACCGGGTTTGTGCATTTGGTGAATCCTGAACAGCAGCTTTATGT
>CAYPZI010000049.1:0-19343 GCA_964415185.1 uncultured Balneolaceae bacterium
GCAGGTTCGGTGAAGAACCGGAAAGCATCAAAATGTGTACACACAAGGGGACGCGATTCAACAAACCTGTCGATCTCTTTCCGGGATAATCGGAAAGGAAGATAATCATGGCGGACTTTTTCGGTATTGTAGACCATTGCCCATTCATGCATTCCGAAACAACCGAATGCCGGATCTTTAAACCTACACGCTTCGAGCAGTTTTAAAATCCATTCAAACGACCGCAACCTTTTAGCAGGAATTGCAGACGGATCCAGGTAAAGATAATTTTCATCGGAATGGATTTCCTTGAAATGCATCTCGGGATCTTGTCCTTCTTTCTCAAGCAGATATCCAATGCCCGGCGTCCAGGTCATCAGGTGGCCTGGCCTGAATGAATAGTATTCAAAGAGAAAATCAATGACCGGGTTTTTCTCGCCATGGGATCTTTTTTCAAGATAGGGGGTTAATATAGGCTCCAGTTCATTTCTGTGTTGCTGATATTCTTTTTTCCACTCAGTATATGGAAATACCGTCCAGTCTTCGTACATTTTTTTGCATTCAATCATGTTGTCAAAATACAACGAAGAAATGATTTTTGTGAAATTCCTATTTTTTATACAAACTCCGGTAGAATTAAAAACGTGCTTAAAGAAGTAGTTACATTTATTATTCACCTGAGGCCGCATTACCAGGTACTGGTTTTGTCGGGTGGCTATCTTTTGGGAGGGTTGATGTCGGCCGATATGCATCACGAGCAATATTGGCTTCAGTTTTTGAACGTTCATCTGCTGTTATTCGGTGGAGCTACGGCCTACAACTCGTATTGGGACAAAGATGAGGGCCCTGTCGGCGGACTCAAAAATCCGCCTCTCATGAAAAAGTGGATGCATCCGGCTTCTCTTTTGCTTCAGCTTACAGGTTTTGTGATTGCATTTAGTATCGGATTGCTATACTCGCTGATTTATCTCTTCAGTTTTTTCCTGTTCTGGATTTATTCCTCACCCCATTTCAGGTGGAAGGGCAGGCCGGTTTTGAGTCTTTTTGTCATAGCAATCAGTACCGGGACAAATTCCGTGTTTTTAGGGAATCTGGCTGCAGGCGGCAATTTGTCTGCGATCGTAGTTGCCGGTGCTGTCGGAGCTGCCCTGATACTTACAAGCCTTTATCCCGTTTCCCAAATTTTCCAGCTCAATGAAGATAAAAAACGAGGGGATATGACATTTGCCGTTCAATATGGCAAACCTGCAGTCAAAAAATTTTTCAGGTTTGCCTTTCTTGCAGGGCTTTTACTGACAACCCTGGCATTGTATAACATTTACGTGATACCATCCCTGCTATTTGGCAGTACAGGTTTTTTGGCATGGATTTTTCTTAATTTTAAGATAAAAAATCTTCAGGGCTTTCGTAATGAATACGAAAAAGTCATGAACATTAAATTTACGGCATCCTTATCATTTGTCATTTTTTTAATGATTTCTATTTTAATCATTCATGGCGATGTGAATATGCCACTAATCAAAGAAATTCTTAAATAAAATAAACAGAAAAATATGAGTACCACAACAATGGATGTTATCACTGATAAGGTGATAGAAAATGCTTACACATACGAAGAGTATAGAAATATGATTGACGAATTACTAGCCGAGGGTAAAACTACCGGTAGTAATCACTCCGATTCGATGATTCATTATACCAAGATGAATGCTCACCGGATGAACCGCCTCGACAAGCGTTCGGAATTAACGGATGAATTGAAAGCTGAGCTGGATAAGGTGCAGGAACCGATGATCTGGCTGGTACTTACGGAGGCATGGTGCGGCGATGCGGCACAAAACCTGCCGGTCATAAACAAAATGGCAGAGTACTCCGATAAAATAGATTTTAAGTTGATCCTGCGGGATGAGAATCTTGCAATCATGGATCAGTTCCTTACAAACGGCAAAAGCAGGTCCATACCCAAATTGATATCGCTCGACAAGGAAACCAAAGAAGTTCTGGGTTCATGGGGACCGCGGCCGGCAACGGCTCGTGAATTGTATGATTCGCTGAGAAATGATGAAAATATACCATACCAGGAAGTCTCGGAAAAGCTCCAAAAATGGTACACCCGGAACCAAAATCAGGAGATTCAGTCGGAGTTTGCAGAACTACTGCAAGAATGGCAAAATCGTTAGGCCTATTTGATCAAGGTCATTCTTTTTACATCGTTAAAGCTGTTTCCGGAAGGAGATGTAGCTTCAATGCGGTAGAGATATACACCACTGGCCAGCCTTGATGCATCAAAAGATATGCTGTGATTTCCTGAAGATCTGGAGCTTTCATTCAGCAGTGTGGTAACCCGGCGGCCGGTTACGTCGAACACCTGAAGAGTAACCGTACCCGGTTCAGGCAATGAAAACTGAATGGTTGTGGAAGGGTTAAAAGGATTAGGGAAATTTTGCTGAAGTTCAAAACTGACAGGATTTTCAACGAATAACTCTTCTTCATTTGAGACGGTCATCTGTACATTTCCGATCCAAAGGCCGCGTCCATGTGTACCAACTGCTATAATATTATCCGAAAGGCGGATGTCGAGCGCTTCTGCGATATTAAACCCTATTTGTCCGGGAGCTTCCCTTTCCCAGAAAGTATTGGATCCACTTAAATCAGTCGTCGTAAATACGCCCGCACTGGTTGCGGCTATATAAAGAGTTGTCTGCTCATCCAGCGGCATGATTGCTGCATTTCTGACAGATGGGCCGGGAAGCTGCTCTGTGCCCGACAAATTACCTTCAATAGCTGTCCATGTTTCGCCGCCGTCATTGGTGTGGAACAAGCTTTCAACCCGGTAATTTGAAATTACAACAATGACTTCATCCGCGTTTGTCTCATTGATATGGATATCATGAACATAGGTGCCTGCTTCCGCACCGGCCTCAACAGGAATGGAAACATCACTGAAGCTGCTGCCTTTAAAAGTCACAATATCTGAATTGTCTAACCTGAAGATAACAGGCAGGTCACCCGGATTCCCGGTGTTTGAACCGGCCCAGTATATTCTTTTATCCGGGTTTGCAGTTGCATGTGCAATGGCTGTGATGACGTAATTGTTGGGCATCTCAAAGTTGTCAAGCCTGATCCATGGGTCATCAGTGAAAGAATCATTTGAGCCTAAACCTTTTTCTACCAGGGTCAAGCCTTTTCCCCTGAATAAAAATTTACCGTCCGGAAAAAACATGGTACCGTCTAAATTGGGGTTAACCGCAAAAGGATGCACAAAGAGGCTGCTATTTTTATCCCTGGGATGAATAAACGTCCAATAGGGGCCGCCAATGTCAAAAGGGGAAACGAGCGTATCAGGTGCAGTTTCGGGTAAGCCCAGAACTTCCTTGATTGCAGCAAAATCGAGCTGCAAAACCGATCCGTTTTGAGAGGAAACATAGGCAAACTCATTGCCAAAATGTAAATGTGACCCGTCGCCGGAAGAGAGATCCCAGAAATCCTGGTCTATTTGAACTGTGTGGTCAACGTAAAGAGTTCCGTTATCCTGGGTTCCTCCCATTACCCTGGTGTCTCCGTCATCTTTGGGTAACCCAACTGTATAAAACTGAACGGTATTATAGCCGTCATTTTTGAATTCCCAGGTGATATCAGTGGCTTTAACATTGTTAGTTACACTGAGGCCGCCATCATGCCCCACCCAAACGCGACCGGCATTGGCCGGATCAAAAATAGCGAGGTGCTGATCAGGATGCTGGTTTGGCCAAATAAAGGAACTGATTGAGGGCTTGCCGTAACCGCCTATCCATGTTTCGTCGGCATCATCGGCATCTGTGGCAAAGCCATCGGCTGACCGGAAGAGGTTCGTGGCTCCGAGAAGCACAAAATTTTCATCACCCGGATCCACAGTAAGCATCATATTATAGTTAAATTGTGTGTTTACTCCTCCAACATTCAGGCCGAAGGTAGGGGGGAGATTGCCTGAGCGGTCGAAAGCGGTGTCGGCTGCCACTTCATGCCGGAAAAACCGAACGTCTTCATTTGATCCGGAACCGGTTCCCGTGTATGTAAAACTGTAAAAAACATTACTGTTGGCCGGTGCTATAGCCAGAACGGTTCTTTGGTACTCATTGGGAAAATTTGACGGTGTGATCTCAGTCCAGCTTTCTCCGTCGTCATCTGAAATAAACAGACCCGGATTCGGTGTCTCGGGTGGGCTACCCGCCGGATTTTCTGACAAGACAGCTATTATTGTTCCATCCGGGTGAATATCAATATCGGTATACCTGTGTCCTGCAAATGTACCTAATACAAGTTCATCAAACGTTTCCCCATCCGTTGATCTGATTATGCCAAATCCGTTGGTGGCCAGAAATACTGAACCGGTTTGGGGATTCACCCTGATCCGTTTTGTAAAATTGACTTCCGAATTCCAGAAGGTATCATCATTAAGTGTTGCAGGGAGCAATTGCCACGACTCGGCGTTGTCTGTAGACCTGAATATGCCGATTCCAAGAAACGGAGCCGAACCGCCTCTTGCCCCGGCCGAATTTCCTCTCAGTTCACCGGAAGAATAATACCAGATATTTGGCAAAGTGGGATGTTGTATAATAGATGTAACACTCGGGTTCTGGTCGGGATCGGTTGTCAATTTCCAGGTATCGCCGCCATCGGTCGATTTCCATACACCGCCCGATACACCGGCGGCTACAATTGTATTCCCGGTTGGGTCTGTTTGGTCAAGGGCAAGTGCACGGGTACGGCCGCCAATCAGGTTTGGCCCGCCTTCCTTCCATGTAATTTCAACAGAAGCACTGTTTGTAGCCCTGAGTATTTGGCTGTGAGCTATATTTCTTGAAAATTCTATTTCTTTTTCACGTATCCGGTCAGGTATTAATCCCGTCTTGGGATCCCGCTGCATTTTGTAAAAATATTCATCTCTCCCTTTTTTCATCTCGACTCCTGCTTTTGGCGAGCCGGAACTGCGAAACTTTTTTGTAATTATATGGTGTTCGTCATATTCATAACCTGTATAGAGCAGGTAACCTAACGCAGCGATAGCTGTAAAAAAAACGAGCAGTAGCAATATTTTTTTCATATCAACTTATTTTAATTATTCTGAATTTCAATAACCGTCCATTTTTGTATGCCGGATTTGTCTTCCCCCATAGTTTCATTACCTGACAATACAACAACAAAAATTTCATCTTCTTCAAGTTCTGTTATCGCGGAATTTTTCATAACATTAACCGGGATACGCAATGCTTCAAATTTTTCAGGAAGAGGCCTTGTACCTGAACCATATCCTATTACTTTAATTACTTTACAGTCAACAAGCCGGCTATCATCCTTGTCTTTTTCGATGGAAGTCAGTTGTATTTCAGCAACGGCTGTACCCGGTGCCGGCGAAACACTATATTCTTCAAGTTTCATTTTATTATTGCCTGCCGATTCGGACTGTTTTTTTGAAGCACACCCTGTAGATGAAATAACGAGAAAAAGTAAAAGGAATAGAAAATTTTTCATAGTTTTAAAATATATCACCAAGAATAGTCAAAAAAGTCTTTTTTGTAAATTAAAAATTTCAATTCATTTAAATGATCCCGATCTGAAATGAGTAGCTGGAAATCACCATTTTATAGTCATATAGCACAGACAAGTGAAGCACCAGTCGGTCTTGAAATTGAGCGGGCAAAAGGCTGTTATCTCTATACAACCGACGGAAAGAAATATACCGACCTGATTTCGGGTATTGCCGTCAGCAGCCTTGGCCATTGTCATCCTTCGGTTGTTAATGCTGTTAAGGAACAGGTTGATAAACATATGCATGTGATGGTTTACGGGGAGTTCATTCAAAAATCACAGAGTGCACTGGCCGGTTTGCTTTGCAGCCGGCTGCCCGATTCGCTCGACAGGGTTTACTTTGTAAACAGCGGAACAGAAGCGGTTGAAGGGGCCCTTAAACTGGCTAAAAAATCTACAGGTAGGCATAAATTGATATCATTTCACAACAGTTATCACGGGGACACACACGGTTCATTAAGTGTAACGGGCCGCGATATATACAGAAATCCTTATAAGCCGTTATTACCGGATGTTCATTTTTTTGATTTCAACTCTGAAGCCAGTCTGGATGCAATCGATAATAAAACGGCCGCTGTTATTCTTGAACCCATCCAGGGCGAAGGCGGTGTGATTCCGGCTGATAAAATCTGGCTGAAAGAGGTTAGAAACCGATGTTCGGAAAATGGTGTAAAATTAATTTTTGATGAAATTCAGACCGGATTTTTCAGAACCGGCACTTTGTTTGCTTTTCAGTATTACGAAGTAACCCCCGATATTTTATGCCTGGCCAAAGCAATGGGGGGAGGGATGCCGATCGGGGCATTTATATCATCCGGTGAAATATTTGAGGCTTTCAAGTATGATCCTCCTTTGAATCATGTAACTACTTTTGGCGGGCACCCGGTCAGTTGTGCTGCTGCTCATGCTGCTTTGAAAGTTTTGCTTAGTGAAGATTTTGCTTCCAAAACGTTTCAGATTGCAAAAATGGCATGTAAAATGTTAAAGGGAGACGGAATTATCGAAGTGAGAGGCAGGGGTGCTATGCTGGGTTTACAGCTTGAAAACAGTGAACTGGCTGCCAATGTGGTAGATTATTGTCTTGAAAGGAGAGTAATTGTCGGATGGACCCTTCATTCCGATTCACTGATACGTATTGCTCCGCCGCTTATCATCGAACCCGATTTATTGAAATCATGCTTTGAAATCATTTTGGATGGTATCCAAAAATACAGGTAGGATATCATTACTGAAATTCTGTTAAATCAATAAACGTGATCGTGACTACAAGCAAATGTTCAGATAATTGCCTCAAATTTGATATGCGATTTCAGTTATGCGATCTCTGATATTCGAAGTAACCGGACGGAAATAGCATATACCATTAATCTGTCAAAGGCAGCGCAGACTCAGCGTGCTTTTCTTAGATGATATCCAATAACCGCAAGTCATCGGATGACTTGTTGATTTCTAATCATTTAAATGAATCCTTGCTTGCAAGTCATCCGATGACTCATTTATTTTAAAATCAATCTTTTATAATTACTCTTGCGGATTTTAGGATGATATCAGCTCTTTTTACTGATGATAAGTGCCAGCCCCAATACAAGAACGGCAGCTGAAATGATAATCGGCACATAATCGCCGGTGCTGATGGCTACATCTGCTCCCAAAACTTCCAGTGTTTCGGAATCCTGGATATATTGATATCCATAGTAAAGAACGCCAACAAACCCCCCAAAGCTCAAAAGAGCTCCAATTTTACGTCTCATATTCCCAAATTTTTCTCAAAGGTTGAAGAACAAATCTAACCTAATTTTTCCAAATAAGAAAAACCATTAATGAAAACTAACAGGAATCGAACGTTGTGACAAAGATTAAATAAAGATTTAATCATCGAGAGAACGTATTCGGCCTTAGACGTATGACACGGGCAACTTAAACAAATACTCTGCGGAACACTGCGCGACACTGCGGTTAACCCCCGCCGGATTTACGAAAAGATGATAAACCTTTACCAGGTTTGGAAGTTTTATTTACATCAACTGCCTTTTTATAGCCACAGAGTTACGCAGTGTAAGTCACAGAGTCTCACAGTGTTTCTCCGATAAAAGCGAAGATTCCATTCATCGGGATTGTGGCTGGACTTTCCCTTTCCCTTTGTCTTTTTACTCTTCTCCCATATAGGGATACGTCCATTCTTTAGGGGCCACACGCGTTTCCTTGATGGCTCTCATCGAAAGCCAGCGCAGCATATTCGCTTTACTGCCTGCTTTGTCGTTTGTTCCCGATTTCCGGCTGCCTCCAAAAGGCTGTTGATTCACAATGGCAGCAGTCGGTTTGTCGTTGATATAAAAATTACCGGCTGTTTGCCTGAAATAGTCACTCATTTTGTCCAGTGCATACCTGTCTTTTGCAAAAATGGCTCCCGTAAGAGCAAAGGGAGAAGTATTGTCACAAAGCTCCAAGGTTTTTTCAAATTTATCATCTTCATAAACAAATATGGTTAAAACAGGCCCGAAAATTTCTTCTTTCATGGTTTTAAAATCCGGTTTGTTTGCAAGAACTACGGTAGGTTGTATGAAATAACCGGTTGAATCATCATAATCCCCGCCAAACAGGATTTCGGCATCGGAAGATTCTTTTACATAATCGATATAACCGGTAATCTTTTTAAAAGCTTTTTTACTGATAACGGCCCCCATGAAATTCGAAAAATCTTCAACATCTCCGTATTTGATTTTCTTCACCTCTGCCAGGAATTTGTCTTTAAATTCAGGCCAGATCGATTCCGGAATATACATTCTTGAGGCTGCCGAGCATTTTTGTCCCTGGTACTCGTAGGCGGCACGCAATGCGGCTACCACCATTATATCCACATCTGCGGTGTGATGGGCAAATATAAAATCCTTGCCCCCGGTTTCACCAACTATCCGCGGATAAGTGTGATATTTGCTGATATTTTCACCGATTTTTTTCCAGAGGAGTTCAAAAGTAGGTACGGATCCCGTGAATTGAAGTCCGGCAAGATGCGGGCTGTCAAGAACAGGATCTCCAACATCGGGTCCCTCACCGGGCAGAAAATTAATCACACCATCCGGCAGGCCTGCTTCCTGCAATAATTTCATAAAGAAGTAGTTTGAATAAATTGATTCGGGTGAGGGTTTCCAGAGAGAAACATTGCCGCACATGGCCGGTGATGTTGGCAGGTTACCTGCAATAGCCGTGAAATTGAAGGGACTAACCGCAAAGATAAAACCTTCAAGCGGACGGTACTCCAGCCTGTTCCAGGTATTATCGGGCGAGTAGGGCTGATCTTTCATGATTTCCGTGAGGTACCATGCATTGAATCTCAGAAAATCAGCCAATTCACCGACAGCTTCGATTTCGGACTGGTGAGGGGTTTTGGATTGACCCAGCATGGTTGACGCATTCATGGTATCTCGCCAGGGCCCGGTTACCAGTTCAGCAGCTTTTTGAAATATGGCTACACGCTCCTGCCATGGCATTTCCGCCCATTTCTTTCTTGCTTCAAGTGCAGATTCAATAGCCATCTTAACCTCTTTCTCACCGCAGTAGTAAACGGTGCCAAGTTTGTGCCCGTGGTTATGGGGCATCACCACATCAGCGGTTCTCTCTGTCTTTATTTCCTTGCCGTTAATGATGGCAGGTATTTCAATTTGCCGGGATTTTAGTTCCTGCAACTTCTCTTTCAGTTTTTTTCGTTCCGGAGTTCCGGGAGCATAGGAGTTGTAAGATTCATTGGCTGGCTCCTGAACTTTGAAATAGGCATTTGACATAATTGGGTAGTTGTTATTTTGAATTTCATTTTACTTTAAATGTAACGAGGTCATACGTATAAACTCAACAAATTATATGTTGGCTATCGTTTCGGATATTGAATTGTGCCTGACTAATGGTGCAAGGCAGGGATCAAAAAATCCAAAAGCTCAAAATGACCAGTTTACAATAGGCATAACAGGAAGAACGCCACCTTTTTTTATGACATTTATAACACCAATTTGAATCCCCTTATTCATCCTGTCAGCGATATTGAGTAATCCAATCTGAACACCGCTGAGTTCTTTTGCAGTATTTATAAGGCCAAGCTGAGCACCCCCGCCTGTTTTTGTCTCGTTATATAATGAATATTGAAATCCTCTTAAATCATTTTTTACAAGGTTAACAAAACCGATTTGCCCACCTTTAGCATTTCCTTTTACAAAGTGGACAGCTCCCCACTGGATCCCGGTAAAGTCTTCGGTTACGTGATTTGCTATACCTATATCCAAACCGGATACATTTCGGTTTTTGCCATACAAAATATTCAGCCGGAATGCTGTGATATCTGTGTCTTCATTAAAAATTTGAACCGGATGAAAGAATGAAAGCTGAAAAGCTGTTTCCTGAGTAGATTCGGAGTTATTTTGAGCTTGTACAGTTTGAATAAATACACTGCCGTAAGTCAATGTTGAAAATAAAAGGGCAGTTAAAAAAAGGTATGGTTGCAATGGCTTTATTTTCTTCATAATATTTAATATTAATCAGTTAGTAGTTGTATATGCATGCAATAACTCTTTTAAAATAGTTCAATTTTATCAATTTGTTTCTGATAATTACACAATCTGTATTAAAAGATGTACGGTAAATTTTTTAAAGACCTGCATATGTTGAAAACATTTCAAAGTTCAATTCATTGAAGCCCCAAAATTTCTCTATTTAACTCTTCATCAGCACAGGTTCCTGCAAAATTATCAAATGCTTTTTCTGTTTTTCGAATGATCTGTTTTGCAATAAACGGGGCACCTTCGGCTGCTCCTTCTTCGGGATGTTTCAGGCAGCATTCCCATTCCAGAACCGGCCAGCCGTCAAAATCATACTGAGCCATCTTGCTGAAGATTGCATTGAAATTAACGTCGCCATCTCCCAGTGAACGGAATCTGCCGGGGCGGTCAACCCATCCCTGGTAACCGCCATAAACGCCTGAACGGCCGGTCGGGTTAAATTCCGCATCCTTAACATGGAACATCCTGATTCGTTCATGATAAATATCGATAAAATCGATATAATTCAGTTGCTGTAATACAAAATGGCTTGGGTCATACAAAATATTTACCCTCGGGTGATTGCCGGTTGCTTCCAGAAATCTCTCAAATGTTACACCGTCATGCAAGTCTTCTCCGGGGTGAAGCTCATAGCATACATCAATCCCGTGTTTATCAAATTCATCCAAAATTGGTTTCCATCGTTTCGCAAGTTCTTCAAACCCGGTGTCTACGAGGCCTGCAGGCCTTTGAGGCCATGGATATACCATATGCCACAACAGTGCACCGGAAAAGGTACCATGTTCCGTTAAACCAAGATTTTTGCTTGCTTTCGCACACAGCATCAATTGATTTACCGCCCATTCGGTTCGTACTTGCGGATTTTCGCGGAGGTGTTCGGGGGCGAATCCGTCGAATAGCCGGTCGTATGCCGGATGTACCGCTACCAGCTGTCCCTGCAAGTGAGAAGCCAGCTCGGTAATCTGAAGTCCCTGCCCGGTTACGATACCCTTGATTTCATCGGCATAACTCTTGCTGTCCGCAAGTTTTTCAAGATCTATGCAACGTGAATCCCATGCCGGAATCTGAACACCTTTGTAACCAAGTCTGGCTACCCATTTACAAATTGACTCAAGGTTGTAGAATGGTTCATCATCCCCTAAAAACTGTGCTAAGAAAATGGCAGGTCCTTTCATAAAAAAGTAATTTGGTTAAGAATTTTATCTTTGACTAAGCTTCAGGGTTCAAGCAGAACATATTTTTTATGTTTGTCCTGAGAGAGTTTACCGGATTTTGTGTAGAGTGAATGGTAGAATAACAAAACCGCATTACTTTGACAGGCTTCCCGGAGCAGTGTCGTTTTGATTTTTTTTGCCATTAAGGGATCAGTGTCAATCTGTTTCATTGCATAGTGATTTAGATGGTGTTCAGTTGGGATCAAATCACCCAAAAAATAAGCGGTTTCATTTTTACTGTTCATTCTCAGGATTTGATGTCCAGGCGAATGGCCGCCTGTGTGAATCAATTCGAGTCCGCTTGTAATATTGTGAATACTATTGTTGATAAATTGTATACGATTTTCAGCATGCAATTTGTAGAGTTCATCCATCTTGTAACCTGCCCCCTTGTGTTGCACACTATTTTCTATAACCTGGCGGATTGCAAAATCCCACTCCTGTTTTTGAACCAGGTAAGTGGCATTGGGAAATGTGGGTACGGTTTCAAAACCTTTATTCACATATGTTGAACCGGCGGCATGGTCATAGTGAAGGTGTGTCAGGATTACGATGTCAATCTCTTCAGGCTTGATCCCAAATATATCCAGGTTTGTAACTACATTGGAAGTGTTTTTGTATTTGCTGGTATGGTCCAGCCCCCAACCCAGGCCGGGGTCGACAACGATGCGCAGGTGCCCGTCTGATATAAAAACAGGGTCAATGCCGATGGCGGTTGAATAAGTTCTTAAAGCCGGATTTGACTTCAGTTTATCTACTTCAGACGGATCTGTTTTTTGCAGATCGCCATTGCTGAAGAGTTTAAAAAGGCCTTCACTCAGTTGTTCAATATAGAATTTCCCTAACTGCACTTTATTTTTTTTTGAAGCCGGTTATTATCTTTTTTGAGTACAAAGCCTGCTTTATTGAACTGAAAAGTTAACCGGCAAATAAGCCCAATGCTGTATGCCGGGATAATTTTTTATATGTTCTATGGAATTAATTTCCTTATAAAAAGGGAACCATCCCGTTATCCAGTTTTTCACTCCTGTATCGGCTGAACCAAAGAATTCCTGAATAAAATCTTTTTTCCTTGGATACACATCCGTTTTATAAGTTTCAATACCGGCCATTTGAGCCGCAGTTTTAAGCCCGGTTTCAAGGTTGCCCAGGATATCAACAAGATTTCTTTCATGAGCGGCAGCACCTGTCCAGACCCGCCCCTGTGCAATTTCGTGTACCTGGTCGCGGGTCATTCCCCTGGATTCGGCAACCCTGTTTAAAAATGTTTCATAAGTGGCATCCGTTGCTCTTTGCATGCTTTCAATTTCAGCATCAGTCAGCGGGCGAGTCATCGTAAGCATGTCGGCGTGGCCATGAGTTTTTACTTCATCAAATGTTATGCCAAGCTTTTCATTATAAAATTCCTGTGTATTAAACATAGTTCTGAAAACGCCAATAGATCCGGTAACTGTATTCGGATCAGCCACTATGGTATCCGCGCCGGCAGCAATGTAGTATCCGCCCGATGCTGCTACCGAACCCATGACAGCTACAACAGGTATTTCCGTTTTTTTGAAATAATTCCAGATCAGGTCTGAGGTGGTTGCTGCCCCTCCGGGGCTGTCAATATGTACAACGACAGCTTTTGTATTGTCATCCTTTTCGATCTCTTCAAGGTTTTTTCGGATAAATTGTGACGTTATGCCCGTTTGATCTCCAAACGGACCCCCATCTAATTCAGGCAAGATGGCTCCGGATAAATAGAGTACTGCTATTTTATCATCTGTATCTTCGGGCTCCAAACCGGCAGTAGCTTTTTCAACCCGGTTGTACCTTGAATAGCTGATGGTTTTAAGGTCGTCATCTTCTTCTACGCCAATGCGGTTTTTAATGGCAGTTATCACCTCATCCGGGTATGCCAATACATCAATCAGTCCGTTTTCAAAGGCATCTTCGATTAAATAGGTTGGGGTAACTCCTAAAAGGGAGTCAATCTCATCTATACTTTTTCCTGTTTTTTTCTGAACAGCCCCCATAAAACTCTGCGTTGCCTGGTTCAGGATCGCACTGAGCTGCTCTTCACTTTCAGGGGAGTTTTCTTCCTGGATGAATGGCTCGATTGCCGATTTGTATTTTCCAACCCTTATGATTTCAGGTTTGATGTCAAGCTTTTCTAATGCACCCTTAAGAAATGTTGGCTGCGCGAAAAAACCGTTAAACTCAAATGTGGTTTGAGGCGGGGCAAAAATAGAATCAGCAGCAGAGGCCAGAAAATAGGCTTTTTCATTCATTCCAATATCATCGGTACTGTAGTAAAGAAATTTCCCGCTTTCTTTGTATTCTTCAAGATATCCGAGTGCAGTTTCAAGATTTGCCCATGACTCAAACATGAAATTTGATTTTAACCACACACCGGAAATATTTTCATCCGAGGCCGCTTTCTCCAAATTTGATTTCAGATTTTCAAGTGAAACTCCCGCTTTTCCCTGCATAAAAATTTCGTCAAATGGGCTCGTAGCGATTTTGGCCGGAATAACACTGCCCAGTTTAATTTCGAGAACAGTGTTTGATCTTACATATGGTTCAGGTTCAGTTGAACTACTTGAAACAACAATAAGTAAAATCAAAAAGAGAAATAGAATTCCAAGTACCGTCCCGATCAGTGAAGCCAACAAAGTTTTGAGAAATTTCATAATTGATTGATAATGGTATTATAAAGTGAATTGGTTTAAATGCATTTTTGTTTGCTGAACTTAACAAAAGATTTTATATCGTACATGTAAACACTTACGATTTATGAAAAAATTTGATGCATTAATTATTGGTTCGGGACACAACGGGCTTGTTACAGGTTGTTACCTTGCCAGGAAAGGGCGATCTGTCTGCGTGTTGGAAAGGCGTGATACGATCGGGGGAGCCGTTTGTACCGAAAATATGTTCCGGTCAAAGGAGAATCCCCATGGTTTTCAGATTGATGTCGGTTCTTCGGTGCATATCATGATTCATCAGACCGGCATTATTGAAGAGCTTGAACTGGAAAAATACGGGCTGGAGTATATTGATATGGATCCCATTATGAGCTATCCGGTTCCGGGTGGAAAGGGGGTAATCCATTTTTTCAAGGATCTTGATAAAACCCTCGACTCGATAGCAAGTGTGGCTCCTGAAGACGTGGATAACTATAAAAAATTCATTGAATTCTGGGGTCAAATCAACAAGGGTGTAATGAAAACATTTATGGTTCCGCCTACCGGGAAGAATATTTTACTGGAAATGCTCAAGGGCAGATTCAGGGATGGCAATATGTTTAAAAAAGGAGAGGAGCTGAAATCTCTTCAAAAAATCCTTGGGAGTTATGGCGAAGTTGTGGATCAGTCATTTAAAAATGAGTATCTGAAAGCCGCGCTTGTCTGGTTTGCAGCCCAATCAGGGCCGACACCCGATCAGCCGGCGACCGGTGATTTTGTTGGCTGGCAATCCATGCTTCATCAAAGCGGTGCCAAACATCCCAGGGGAGGCAGCGGAATGCTTACAAGGGCAATGGCTTGCCTGATAGAAAAGCATGGAGGAGTGGTTCAGAATAACAGTCCGGTGGAAGAGATTATAATTGAAAATGGCAAGGCAAAAGGGGTGGTTTTAGAAAATGGGGAGAAAATTTTATCTGATGTCGTGGTCTCTAATGCTCACGTTCAGACTACCATGTTAAAACTGGTTGACAGGAAACATCTTGACAGCTCAATGATTAAATCAGTGGAGAATATCAGGGTTGGGAATGGATTTGGTATGGTAATCCGGTGCGCAGTTAAAGAGCTTCCAATATACAATGCATGCCCCGATGATCCTTATATTCACAACGGAATGCAGCTCCTTGCTCCATCTGTTCAATATATGAATGATGCCATAGCAGATTACCTGAAGGGTAAACCTCCGGAGAACCCTGCTGTGCTGGCTATGACATTTTCAAAAATTGACCCGGATGTTGCGAAAGACGGAAATCATACCTTGTTTGCCTGGGCTCAATGGCACCCCTATGAGCTTCGCGATGGATTACATTGGGATGATATCAGGGAAAGAGAGGCTCAAAAGATCTATGACGTGGTTACAAGTTATGCTCCGAATATAAAAAATAAATTGATAGACTGGTACATTCAGTCTCCACTTGATATTGAAAGAAAACACGGACTGTTAAAAGGGAATGTGATGCATGTGGAAATGAATTTCAACCAGATGTTTATGTTCAGGCCCACGCCGGAATTAAGCAGGTATCAGACACCCATTAAAAATCTTTTCTTATCAAGTGCATCCTGTCATCCCGGAGGGGGAGTGTTTGGTGCTGCGGGAAGAAATGCTGCCGGGATTATCATGTCTCAAACCTGATTAACCGGGTTTTGTACAAGAATTAAAAAAAGAATAGAGAGTCAAAATAATTAAACCGGGTTACTCTCGTTATATGTATGAATGATGTAGAAGAGGATGAAAAGAAATTGAGATTTTCCCCAAAACCCCTGACGTAGAGAACAGGTTAGTTAGTGCCGGAGATTGCTTTGAAATGCATCTTCGGCATTTTTTATAGTCAAATTTTCATAATAAAAAGCCACTTTGTCTACAGGAGTGATGACAAGCGGTCATAAAATCCTGACGTATTGATAAATACAGATTCAAAAACCAAAAGATTGTCATAAAGGGGGAACTTGTTCGGCGTTGGCATATTAATTGCATTTATAATAGTGGTAAATTGTTAATTAATATTAGGAGGAAATATGGCACTTACAAGATTTAATCGACCTGAATCAGAAATAGCCGGAAAAAGATTTTCAGACGTCATGGATGAATTCTTTAGTGATTTTGTTTCTGCCCGAAAAGACAGATTCGTGCCAAGCATAGACGTCTCTGAAACTGACAAAGAATTTGTTGTTGATGTCTATTTGCCGGGAATTGAAAAGAAAGATATTCAACTGAATGTTGAAAACGGAATGCTCAATATTAGTGGTGAGCGAATATTCAAGAATGAAGATAAAGGCAGAAGATATCACAGGGTAGAAACCGAATACGGAAGTTTCAACAGAAAGCTTCAACTGCCTGATAATGTTGATGAAGATTCAATCATCGCAAATTATAATAACGGAATATTGACCATTACAATTGAAAAGAGTGAAGACAAAGTTAAAAAGCAAATTTCGATTAAGTAATTAATTAAAATTTTCCCCAAACAATCCCCTGACGTAGAGAGCAGGTTAGTTAGTGCCGAAGACTGCATTGACCTGCAGCTTCGGCCTTTAATTGTTCTTCACTACTTGAAGATTGTGAGTCTTGTAACAATAATCCAGCATAATTTCTGTTGAAAAGCTAAAATTAATTTGATAACTAAAAGGGTTTATTTATGAATACGTTAACAAAGGCAATTCTCACTATAACCGTGTCACTGCTTGTTTTTGCAGGCATCCATTTTTCAGGGGAAATGGCATCCGATACTTCATCTGCGAAGCATTCAATGCCGGAATTGAAGACCGGATCTGAAGTTCAGTCTTCCGATTCAAGAGCGCTGAATACATTGAGTGATTTCAATAACGCCATTGTTGAAATCGCAGAGAAAACTAATCCTGCTGTAGTTACAGTTACTACCCGTCAAACGGTTACAATGAGACAACGCTCACCATTCTCTTTGTTTTTTGATGATCCGAGGTTTGATCAGGAGAGGCAATTCCAAAGAGAAGGCCTGGGCTCAGGTGTGATCGTTTCGGAAGAGGGACATATTCTTACCAACTATCATGTCATTGAAAATGCAGATGAAATAAATGTAATTACATATGGTGAAGAAGAAATCAGTGCGGAGATTGTCGGTGCCGACCCGGCGAGTGATGTAGCTGTTTTAAAGTTGAATTCGGATGAAACCTATCCGACGGTAAATCTGGGTAACAGTGAATCATTGAGAGTTGGCGAACTGGTATTTGCCATTGGCAGCCCGCTTTCAAAAGGGCTGGCACATACGGTTTCGATGGGGATCGTTAGTGCAAAAGGGCGCACAAGTCTTGGTTTAAATCCTTATGAAAGTTACATACAGACAGATGCAGCAATCAATCCCGGAAATTCGGGAGGCGCACTTGTCAATTTTGACGGTGAGCTGATTGGAATAAATACGGCTATTGCCAGCCGAACAGGAGGCAGTATGGGTATTGGTTTTGCCATTCCAATTGATATGGCCAAATCCGTTATGGAGCAGCTTATAAATGAAGGACGAGTTGTCAGAGGTTATCTTGGAATAGAATTCGGCGCCTTGGTAGATAAAACCATGGCAAGAGCACTTGGCATGAATCGCAACTACGGTATTGTGATAGGAAGTGTGGTAAATGGAGGTCCCGCAGATAAAGCCGGTCTCAGGGAAGGAGATGTAATTCTGAAAGTTGAGGGACAGGAGATTCGCAACTGGGATGCGTTCAGAGTTATTGTAGGCGGTAAAAAACCGGGAGACTCTCTGGGCCTGGAAATATTCAGCGATGGTAATATTAAAAAAGTAACCGTTGAATTGGGAGAGCAACCGGAAGAAATGGTTGCCGCATTTTCACCTGAATCAAACTCGAATATGAAGGAGTCGTTGGGATTTGATGTGGAAAACCTGACTGATAACATAAAGCGTCAGCTTGGTCTTGAAGAGAGTGTAACAGGTGTTATTGTAACCGGAATAGACCAAACAAGTCATGCATACCGCCAGGGTCTTAGAGAAAATGACATCATTACAAGAGTGGGAAGTAAGAACATTTCATCAGTAAGAGAATTCATGGCTCAAATAAATGCCGTAAAGTCTTCAGCAGAAAGTGTTGCCTTAATACGCATTATTCGCAACGGTCAACATATATTCGTAGCGTTTGAAGTTTCATAAAACGCAGGGTCATATAAAAGATAGTTGAAATGCCGGGTTTAAAATTCATATCCGGCATTTTTTTTGACACTTTGTGGGTATTGATGTCTATATCGTCATCTAAGTTGTGACATATTTGGTGAATATGGGCTATGGCATTACTTTTGCAGTTGGTTAAATGAGATAAAAGTTTACAGAGATGAATTATAAAGATTACTATAAAATATTAGGCGTTGACAGAAATGCCTCACAAGAGGAGATAAAAAAGAAGTACCGCAAACTTGCTGCTAAATATCATCCGGATAAAAATCCCGATGACCCTACTGCCGAGAAAAAATTCAAGGATCTTGGTGAAGCTTATGAAGTTTTAAAAGATCCGGAAAAGAGAAAGTTGTACGATAAAGTCGGTTCTGACTGGAAACGATATCAGCAAAGCGGCGGACAGAATCATGATTTTGACTGGAGCCGGTATGCAAATCAGGGCCAGCAGGGGCGTCAATACAGAACGAATATAAATTTTGAAGATATATTCGGGAGACAGGGCGAAAGCGGTGCAGGGGGTTTCTCAAGCTTTTTTGAGACTCTGTTCGGAGGTGGCGAACAGTTTGGCGGAGCAAGGCGGCAGCAGAAGCAACAACAGCAACGGCGGGCTTCAACCGGGTCGAGGCGAGCAAAGGCCGCTACAATGGACCAGGAACATGTTGTATCAATATCTCTGAAAGAAGCGTATGAAGGAACCGAAAAACAGTTCAGGATAAATGGAGAGAAGGTAAAAGTTAAAATACCTGCCGGAATACAGGATGGAAAAAGGCTGAAACTGAAAGGAAAAGGGGCTGGTTCATCAACGTTAACCGGAAGTAAGAGAGGCGATCTTTATTTAAAAATCAGGATCAGAGATGAAGGAGGCTATCAGCTCAAAGGAAAGGATATCTACTATGATCATCCGGTTGACTTGTACACGGCTGTGTTAGGTGGTGAAACGAAAGTCCCGACTTTGAGCGGCAACATTAAATTAAACATACCGGCAGGAACCTCTGGTGGTAAACTTTTCAGGCTAAAAGGTTACGGAATGCATGAAATGAAGAACGGTGAAAAAGGCGATTTTTACGTGAGGACAAATATTGATATCCCCGAAAATCTGACTGAGAAGGAAAAAGAGCTGTTTAAAAAGCTGTCGGATATCAGGAAAAATTGATTTTA
>CAYPZI010000050.1:0-18988 GCA_964415185.1 uncultured Balneolaceae bacterium
CAGCCTGATTGGCCCCGATATAGAGGTGCTTCAGGAATTTTCTACACGTATCGAAGACAGATTATTGAATGAGCAGGGAATTGTATCGGTTGAAAATTCTCGAACCCGGCCTCAGCCTGAGCTGCATTTTATCCCTGACCGGCTTCGAATCAACCGCACCGGGTCAACGGCGAATACGGTGGCCGGTTCTTTCGGAACGCAATCGAGAGGTACCCGTGCCGGTTTTTATATCGATGAAGGACGGGAAATTCCTATCCAGGTTCGCAATGTACGCGACCGTTTTCAGAACAGAAATGACCTGTTTTCACTTGAATTGCTGCAATTTGAAGATCAAAGAGTACCTATTGTTGCCCTTGGTGAATTTAACTTCAATGAAGGAGTAAGCAGATATACCCGGAGAGACAGAGAAGTTGTGCTGGATCTTCAAATTGCCGTACGCGGACCCGTTGAGCCCTACCGGGAAAATATACAGTCGATCCTCACCAATGAAATTGTTCTGCCTGATGGTTACCGGTACGATTTTACCGGTTCATCGCGCGATTGGGGTATGAGCATGGCTGAACTTAGCTTGGCGTTTCTCTTTTCACTCTTACTCACTTACATGGTAATGGCTTCCCTCTTCGAAAATTTCAGGGATCCGTTTATCATCATGTTTACCGTACCACTTGCATTTTTTGGTTCATTGCTATTTTTGTTCATAACGGGGACATCTCTGAGTGTTCCTGCGTATATCGGTATTGTATTGCTGGTCGGTATTGTAGTGAATAACGGAATCGTACTTGTGGATTACATCCATTTCTATACATCCCAGAAGAAGTTAAGTGGCAAGGCATATGTAGTCGCTTTTCTTCAGGCGTGCAAGAGGCGGATGCGTCCCATTTTACTTACTGCGATGACCACGATTTTCTCTATGATACCACTTGCCCTTGAACTTGGTGTCGGCTCTGAAACATGGAGTCCGCTGGCAAGATCCGTGATCGGCGGGTTGACATTTGCAACAATACTTACGCTTTTTGTTGTTCCCGCAATTGTGATTGGCATCTCGAAAAAACGCCGTGACTGGATAAAGGAAGGGATAAATAAGGTTTAGCTTAAAGAAAATTCTTTTTTACCGTCTTTCCAGGCCACCTCAAAATCTTCATTCTCCGTAAATTGAGATTTTGTCCGGATCCAGGTGTTATTTTGCATAACCCTGGTAAACCCGCGTTCAAGCGGCGTATTCGGATCAGCCATTTCCAGGCGGTGTTTTGATTCCGAAAGCTTTTCACGATAACGGCTCAGAATTTTTTCCATCTCGTACTGAACAGTTTGCCGGATGCCTTTTGTTTTATTTTCGAATGAAAGAATCCGGTCATATACGGCATTTAAAGCATGAGACTGGCTGAGCCTCAATACTTTTTCTCTGTAAGACCCGGTTTTATTGTGGAGTATTTTATCGAGTTCGCCCGTCAGGTCTTCAACAAAAAATCGAACTTCGTTGATATCGGGTGAAGCGATAACGGCAGCCTGGGTAGGAGTGGCTGCCCTGGCATCAGCTACAAAATCGCTGATACTGAAATCAACCTCATGCCCCACAGCGCTGATGACAGGAATTTTACAGTTAAAAACAGCTCTCGCAACGGATTCTTCATTGAAAGCCCAGAGATCTTCAAGTGAACCGCCGCCCCGCCCGATAATCAGAATATCAACCGGTTTGTTCTCCGAGAACCAATTGATTGCCCTCACAATTTCAGGCGCGGCATTCACTCCCTGAACACTTGCCGGGAAGAGATAAATCTTTGCAACCGGCCATCGTTCTTCAAGTGTATTGCGAATATCCTGGAAAGCGGCACCTGTGGCGGAAGTTACAACCCCGATTTTCCCCGGAAATTTCGGAATTTTCTTTTTGTGGATATCATCGAACAATCCCTCCTTTTGCAACCGGTTTTTCAATTTTTCAAATGCTTTTTGGAGGGCCCCGATGCCGGCTTGTTCAACATACGATACAATCATCTGGTACCTTCCGTGAGGTGCATAAACCTGAAGGTTGCCGCCCAGAACCACCTGCTGGCCATCTATAAGTTCTGTCCCGATTCTTTCTGCAACACTACGCCAAATTACACATGGAAGCTGTGCATCCTCATCCTTAACCGTGAAATAGATATGTCCGTTACGGCTTCTTTTTACATTGCTGATCTCTCCTTCTACAAGTATATCCGAAAAGTTGGATTCAATCAGGAATTTGATTTTCTCAGTCAATTCGGAGACAGAAGGAACATCAGGAAAAAATTGCAATTGGTCGGGCATAAATAATGTTTGGGACTTTTAAAATTCGGCAGCTTTTGTTCTGTATGCTTTCTTGCCATTTGAAATCTGAACATGATAACTGTCTTCCTGCGGCACAACCATCAGGAGCCACATGATACCTGAAAATCCCAATAAAAGGGCAAAGAGTATCATGGTTTCCCTTATCGTAAAAATTCCATACTCAAGGATAACGGATGCGACTGTTACGGATACAGACTGCGCGAGGGTAAACAAAAGCCATTCGGTACTGAAAACACGTCCGCGATAGGTATCGGGAGCTCTTCTCTGCAGTAAAACAGTACTCATAACCCAGTTAGATCCGGATGACATATGGGCCAGCAGCACGAAGAGCGACATCCAGAAAATAGTTGCCATCTGACTTACGATAATATAACAGGCAGATGTAAAAATCATAAAGAAACCGATGGCACGAATCCAGCTCGATTCTTTTTTGAAAATCCGGCGCCCTGCAACAGGCCCAATGCCGGTTCCGATACCGCGCGAGGCATAAAGTATTCCGAGCCCGATACTGCCCATAAGCAAAATATCTTCGGCAACGATAATAAGGATGTAAACCAGTGCACCCAGGCACATTGTAAATGTGCCTTTTGCAAGTGCCGGCCTCAGAACCTGCTTGTTCGAGATCAAAAACCTGAAACCTTCTTTAATTCCGGTAAGGGGATTTCGGTTTTTCAATTTTTCATCTTCAGTCATCTCTTTCTGCGGAATAGTTGCATCGTATATAAACCACGCCGAGATAACATAGCTGATTGAATTGATAATAAACACGATATCAGAACCGAGGTATCCGGTTGCAAGGCCGCCCAATGCCATTCCCACGGTAAAAATGATGCTCCATGAGGCAGAGGAAAGTATATTGGCATTTACAAGCTCATCAGCGGATGTTACATTGGGTATGGATGAGGTTTTTGCCGGTTCAAAAATAGCTGATAACGCCATTTGAGCAGCCATCAATACGTATGCAAGCCATAATGTTTCGTAGGATACGATCAGTAAAAAGCCAAGCACGATGAGCCCTCTTAGAACATCACACCAAATCATCAGCACGCGGCGGTTGAAACGGTCGGTTATAAAACCGGCAATGGGTGAGAAGGATGCAAGGCTCAACATTTTAACTACAATAATGAGTCCGAGCAAAAATTCAGACCCGCTGTATTGCTGGATGATCGCATAGACAGCCAAAATGCCGAACCAGTCACCAAAATTGGACACGATCTGGCTCACCCACAATTTGCGATAATTGTGATTGTAAAGTACGAGGTTGATATAAGGTTTAAATTTGTCTTTCAAATGAAACAATCATAATAGTTTTTCAAGATGCAGATTTCGTAAATACATTGAAATCAACAGGAGATTTTTTTTGAAACACGATTACTTCTGGGATGATTTATTTATTTGAGCATCATCCTTTAACAAAAATTCTTGGAATTATCAGGATATAACAGGATTCGGGCTTAATTCAATCCGGCAGTACATTATTAATTTACCCCGGTGCTGCCAAAGCCCCTTTCCCCCCTTTCCGTTTCCTCCAGGCTTGTGACTTCTTCAACGAACGCGTGTATAACAGGTGAGATCACCAATTGTGCAATCCGGTCACCGTGACGGATGGTAAAAGTTTCGTTTCCCAAATTGATTGCAATTACCTTGATTTCACCCCTGTAATCGGAATCGATGGTTCCGGGTGTGTTCAGCATTGTGATTCCGTGTTTCAGGGCCAGCCCGCTTCTCGGACGAACCTGGGCTTCGTATCCGTGTGGTATCGAGATCCGGAATCCGGTGGGTATTAATTTTCGTTCGCCCGGATTGAGCCGGACTGAAGATTCGCCCAGTGATGCCCGTAAATCCATTCCGGAAGCAAATTTGCTCTCGTATTGAGGTAAAGGCAGATCTTTATTTTCGTCAACGCGCCCGAATTTGATTTTAATATCAGAGTTGGTCATCAATAATTTCGTAGTTGGTCAGTTTGATTTTAACATTTCCGAACAGAACTTTTACATGAGCTTCAAGAGGGATGCGGCGGTCATCTGTTGCAAACCAGGAAGTAAATTTCCCTGTAAAGCCAAACGGGCCGTCAATGTCTGCATTGCCTTCACTTTTATAAGCTTCAACCGGTTCATCAAACGCTTCATACTCACGCATTTCAGTCTCCGGGCTGCTTTTAGAGGTAACATATCCCATATCTCCCTGCAGGTACACGGGAATCCTGTATTCCTTATCTACACCGGCAAACATCCTGGAAATAATAAAAATAACATCACCGCCGGATGCCGGTTCCTTGAGTGCAAGCGTATCCGTTGGCTCGCCATCCTCAAAAAAGTAAACCTGTTCATCTTCCCGGTCAAATATAATCAATTCGGCTTTTGGATTGTCATCATGTATGTCATCCCTCCAGAACTGGTAGCTGTAAGGATATTCATCATCCGTATAAAAAAGGTTTTCGTAGTGAGCGCGGTTTTTGCTAACAAACGGAACTTTGTGGTTTGCCTCGATAACAGTCCTGAGATGATGTGCTGGATTACCGTTATAGGTTGAGTCACTCAGAAGTTCTACCTGTACCCATCCAACGGTAAAGAAGCTGTAAGTTACCTTGTACTCAAAGCGTTCTCTGACAGATATAAGCATTTCAAGGTTGGGCGGCTCATCGCGTTCAAAATTGAGCGCATCCTGGGAAAACGCGCGGGGAGACGATGATATTAACAGGGAAAGTAAAAAAAACGAATTAAGAAATAAATGTCTCAAAAGCATCCTCATCATATCCGATTATTGCGGCTTCACCATCAACAAGCATAGGCCTGTTTATCATTGTTTGATGTTCGGCAAGCACATCAAACAGTTCTTCCTCTGAAAGTTCCTTTTTACCGAGGCCGAGTTGTTTCCACTTCATGCCGCGCTTGTTGATAACCGTATCAAGGCCAAGTTTATTTACCAGATCGGCAAGTTTTTCTTTTTTGACAGGGTCTTTTTTTACATCAATAAACTTGTATTCCGCATTGTGTTCTTCCATCCATTTAATCGTATCCCTGATTTTGTTGCAGTTTTTAATGCCGTAAATTGTAATCATTTTCTTCGTTATCTTAACATATTCAGTTAGTTTGTATAATGAATTAAAATTTGAAACAAATCTTGTCCACAAAGTATCGATGATGAAACAAATTTTATTGGAAAATACAAAATTCCGTACGGTAAATATTGTATCAATTTTATTGATTTTCATTCTTATTGCGTGCGGGAGCAACGATGCACAACGGGAATTCGAGCAAGAAGCGTTCCGCCAGCCGGCAGGAATTACCGAGACAAATGACAGGGGAGAGATTCTGAATGAAGATACAGACGACTGGAGAATTTCTCCTTTTTTCCAGGCATTGGTTGAGGTAACACCGGCGTTCCCCAATCCCGTGAGTACAACCGGCCAGTTGCAGATTGAGGTATCGGTTCTTGGTATTGAATCGGTAAACGGCCTTGAGGTAGCGGAATTGTTTGAAGACGGAAGCATTAACACATTGTTTACAGATGCAACAAACCCTCTGCCGGCCGGAATTCAGGTCGTGCCTGTTAATCCAAATGAACTCGGGCGTTTTGAGGCTGAAACCAGGGGGCTGCACCGGATTCTGATTTTTGACCTCAGAAGAAATATTATTTCCTACGGCGATGTGCGCGTTCAGTAAAATACTGTTAGCCACCTAATGGTTTAAAAAGGTAAATCAGACAATAAGGCCAAACCGTCACTAGTCACAAAAACATTAAACATAGCAAACCCACACATCCAGACATTGACAACTCCTGACCCATCCTACACCAAGGTTTCGGAGGGTAAACTCCTGACTTCTGTCTCTTGTCTCCTGTAAAAAATTGTCTTTCTTGCAGGCAGCCTCTATCTTTCATTCATCATGACAAAAATCAAACCGACATCATCCGAAAGGCAAATTCTTGACCTGTTGATATACAGGGAATCTTTCCGTTATATCCAGTCGGAAACCGGTTTAAGTTTTGGCGCTATCCGCGATGACCTGATGAACCTGGTTAATCACGGATTTATTGAAGTATATGAAACAGAAAACGACTTTCATTCCGTAACTGTGTACGATACAGACCGGATTGACCTGTTTTATTTTAAGGCAACAAAAACCGGATTAAAAACTATACAACGATATGCGATTTGAATCAAACGTAAATGAGAACAGTTATGAAATAGAGCTGAAGCAGGGTGAAGGAACTGCGACTATTGATGGAAAAGAAATCGATTTTGAGTTCATACAACAGCCACACGGGCGAAAATTGCTGAGAGTCGGTACAAAATTATACCGGATAGATAATGTATCGGTGAACGGGCAGCAGGTCACATATTCCATCGATGGGAAATGGTTCAGTTCTGTTGTAAAAAATGACCAGGAGCTTCTGCTTGAAAGGCTTGGTTTTAAAAGCCATGCAGAAATATCAGTCGGTTCACTGAATGCACCCATGCCGGGCAAGATACTGAACCTTCTTGTTTCTGTGAATGATGAAGTTGAGCTTGGTCAGCCGGTAGCCATTCTCGAAGCCATGAAAATGGAAAATGAACTCAAAGCTCCATGCAGCGGCTCGATATCGGAAATATTTGTCTCGGAAAATGATTCGGTCGAAAAAAATCAACCCTTAATTGAAATAGAACCAGGTGGATAAATTTATCATCCGGGGGCCGTCGGCCCTTAAAGGAGAAATAAAGATCAGCGGATCAAAAAATGCGGCGCTGCCACTGATGGCAGCATCCGTGCTTGCAGATAGCGTTATAAAGATCAAAAATGTACCACTGCTGAACGATATTTATACATTCAATAATGTACTTCGGGCAACGGGGGTACGTGTAGATTTCGATGAAGAAAATTCGGAGCTTACAATTGATCCGGCGAACCTGAATTACCCGGAAGCCCCTTACGATCTTGTAAGAAAAATGAGAGCTTCTTTTTATATGCTGGGTGCACTTGCAGGTAAAATCGGCAGGGCTCGGGTATCTCTGCCGGGTGGATGTGCCTGGGGCCCCAGGCCGGTTGATCTTCACCTGAAGGGGATGAAAGCCATAGGTTACGATATTGAGCTGGATGAGGGCTATGTGATAGCGACGGCCGGCAGCGAAGTTTTGAAAGGCGGCAGCTTTACCCTTGAGCCCAGCAGTGTGGGAGCAACTGTGAACCTGTTGCTCGCCTCGGTTCTGCGGGCAGAGAAATTCACAATAAAGAATGCAGCCCGTGAACCGGATGTTCAGCTTCTATGCAAGACTCTTTTGGAGATGGGTGCCGATATCGAAGGTACGGGCAGCGACATGCTTACCATCCGGAGAGTGCCCGGCCTGAATGCAACTGAGATAGCAAATGCACCTGACCGGATTGAAACCGGCACGTTTATGATTGCGGCAGCGATGCATCCCGAATCGGACGTGAGTCTGACCGGCTGTAAACCTGAAGAACTTGGGTCATTTCCCGATGAATTTCGAAAAACAGGTGCTGAGGTTGAGATGAGTGGTGATGTTATAAAAATAAAAGCTCCGGAAAAAATAAAACCTGTTTCTGTGGAAACTGAAATTTATCCCGGCTTTCCAACCGATCTCCAGGCCCAGTGGGCTACGATGATGACCCAGGCTTCGGGTACCAGCCGGGTTACCGACAATATCTATTTCGACCGCTTCAGTTATGTACCCGAACTGAACAGGCTGGGAGCTGACATGAAAGTGAACAAAAACAAGGTAACCGTAAACGGAAAAACAGAGCTGGAAGGGGCTGCTGTTATGAGTACGGATCTGAGGGCAAGCGTAAGCCTGGTGATGGCAGGTATGTGTGCCAGCGGTGTCACCGAAGTGCTGCGTGTGTATCATCTTGACAGGGGCTATGAAAAGCTCGAGGAGAAGCTTAACAGGGCAGGTGCCAGTATCGAAAGGGTCAGCCAAGAGGAACCGGTAGCCGAGCCTGAAAGCAGATGACCTTGAAAAACTGCAAAATCTTGCCGCTGCCTTCTGCGTTGGATACATGCAGAATATTTTAAAAGCAATTTATATGTTTGCTATCTTTCTGCTATATTGTATGAAACCGCTTCTAACCCGTTCAGGTTAGTCATAAATAAGTTCATATCATTTTGATTAATAACGTCTTACACTTTTTCTACTTGATTGCATATCTGCTTTTTTCTGAGCAGGATTATGCACATTGCAAAGACGAAATATCTTCGAAAACCAACCTGAACGGCATTAGGAAACAGAATTTATTTTCCAATAGAAATTTTAACATAGCATTTGGAATGCCGGGGCACTGCTTTATGCCAACTCTGCTGCACCCATTTTATGAAATAGGTAAACATCAGGAACCATTTTTTGTTAAGTGCCTGCCAGACCGAGTGCAAATGAAATTGAGCATTGCACATGAAAAATCAGATTATTATACACTCTTCGGGCAAACAGACCCGGATTGCCCTCCTGGAAAATGGCGAATTAGCACAACTTTTTATCGAATCTGAGGAAAACCAGCGTACTGTTGGTGATATCTACCTTGCCAGGGTCCATAAAGTTATGGGCGGAATTCGCGCTGCTTTTATCGATGTAGGCATGCAAAAAGATGCCTTTCTTCACTTTTCTGATGCAGGCGATAATCTTGGTGCCTATATCAAAATGCTGAACGGTGAAAAAGCAATAAGCAAAGAGGCCCGGAAAGAACTTGGAAAATTTGACCAGCTTTCAAATAATGATAAGCAGGTTCTGGCCGGTAAGCTGTTAAAACCCGACCAAAGAATTTTGGTGGAAATTGTAAAAGAGCCAATAGGCTCCAAAGGCCCGCGTGTATCGACAGACATAACCATTGCCGGGCGGTTTCTGGTGCTGATACCGATGGGTAAGTTTATTGCTATTTCAAAAAAGGTCAGCAATTACAAAGAGAGAAGAAGGCTTAAAAGTGTGGTGGGTTCCATGCTGCCTGACGGCTTTGGGATCATTGTGCGAACGGTGGCCCAGGGCCAGGATAATGAAATCCTTGAAGAGGACATGCGAACGATCCTGAAAAAGTGGGAGCGAATTTTGAACAAGCTTGAAGACGCCAATCCGCCGGCCCTGCTCTACAAAGATCTTGATATGACCGAGAGCCTGATACGCGACCTCTTTGCCAAGCAGTATGACCGCGTTCTGATTGATGATTACCAGCTTTACAAATCCATTCGGGGTTATGTATCCCAGATTGCCCCTAAAATGCTGCCGGCTGTTCAGCTTTATAAAGGCAAGGAGCATATTTTCGATCATATGAATATTGCAGGAGATGTGAATTCCATTTTCAGCCCAAGGGTCAGGATGCCATCCGGCGGTTACCTGATTTTCGAACAGACAGAAGCGATGTATGTTGTTGATGTAAATTCCGGGCCGTACGCAGCCAAGCAAAAACAGGAAGACAATTCACTGAAAACAAACCTGGAAGCGGCCCGTGAAATTGCCAAACAACTTAGGCTGAGAGATATCGGCGGTATTATTGTTGTTGACTTTATTGACCAGAGAAATGACAAAAACCGCAAAAAGATTTACGACGAACTGAAAAAAGAATTTAAAAAAGACCGCGCGAAAACCAATGTGATCGGCATGAGCGATTTTGGCCTTGTTCAGATCACGAGGCAGAGAATCCGGCCGAGTGTTGTGAATTCAGTATCAAAAGTATGTCCGATGTGCGGTGGTTCCGGTTCGGTCGTGACGAGAGATACCATCGTAACCGACATTGAGAGCTGGATCAGTACATTCAGATCCTCATCGGAATTCAGGGCTGTAGATCTCTATATCAATCCCTATCTTAAATCCTTCCTTGAACGTGGATTCATGAGCCTGCGCTGGCGCTGGATGTTGAAATACAGGCTCCGAATCTGTCTCATTCCGGATGAGACGGTATCCCTGAATGAATTTAAAGCTACCCTGGCCGGGTCGGATGTCGACATTACAGAAGTTGTGCAGCAGGGTGAATCCGTTGATGAGATCATAGAAAAAGCACATATAGAGCTTGAAGAGCTGAACCACGATAAAGAGGAAATGGAAAATGTGGAAGTTTACTCGAAAAACGAAAATAATGGCTCATATAATGAATCGAATAAAAAAAAGAGCTATCACCACAATGATTGATCGCCGGCTTTTCAAAAAAAATTTTTAATCTTATTCCAACTACTTAGCTATGTCAGATTTCAAAAATATCCATGCTACTACTGTGCTTGGTATTATACATAACGGCGAAGTTGCCCTTGGCGCCGATGGGCAGGCAACCATGGATAAAACGGTAATGAAAGCAACCGTTCGTAAAGTTCGGAAACTGCAGGATGGGAAAATCCTGGCCGGATTTGCCGGTTCTACAGCAGATGCTTTCACACTTTTTGAGCGTTTTGAAGAAAAATTGAATAGCTATAACGGCAACCTTCAGCGTGCTGCGGTAGAACTTGCCAAAGACTGGCGCAAAGACAAGTTTTTGCAAAAGCTGGAAGCTTTACTGGTTGTTGCAGATAAAGACACAGCACTTGTAATTTCGGGACAGGGTGATGTAATTGAGCCGGACGACCAGATCCTTGCCATAGGCAGTGGTGGTTCCTTTGCTCTTGCAGCCGCCAGGGCACTTAAAGAGAATACAGATGGCCTGACAGCCAAAGAAATTGTAGAAAAGTCGCTTCATATAGCGGCTGATATCTGTATCTACACAAATCATAATTTGTCAATCATAGAAATTGAATAAACCGAATTGAAATGAAACAACTCAGAAAAATCAGCGGCAAGAACCTTACGCCGCGACAAATTGTAGCAGAACTCGACAAATACATTATAGGTCAGTCTGAAGCGAAAAAATCCGTGGCAATTGCACTCCGAAACAGGTGGAGGAGGCTTCAGGCGGAGGAAGACCTGCGTGATGAAATTATACCGAATAATATTCTCATGATAGGCCCGACGGGAGTTGGTAAAACCGAAATTGCACGGCGGCTGGCAAAACTTACCGGCGCACCCTTTATGAAAATCGAAGCATCCAAGTTTACCGAAGTCGGCTACGTGGGACGGGATGTTGAATCGATGATACGCGACCTTGCTGATATAGCCGTAAATATGGTGAAGCAAGAGATGCAGGAAAGGGTGAAAGAAAAAGCCGCACAGATTGTTGAAGACCGGATTCTGGATATCCTGATACCACCGGTAAAGAAAAAACCGGCAACTTCAACGGGCTTTTCATCCGATAATGATTTTGATCCTGAAAAAGCAAGCAATACTGAGCTGAACGAACGTACACGTGAAAAATTCAGGGAAAAATTAAAACGGGGTGACCTTGACGACCGGAAAATTGAAATTGAAGTCAGATCTAAAAAAACTCCGATGATGCAGGTTTTTGGCCCACAGGGAATGGAAGAGATGGGCGTGAATCTCCAGGATATGCTGGGGAACCTTGCAGGCGGCGGGAAAAAAGTGAAACGGTCGGTTCCCATAAAAGAAGCCAGGGAAATATTGATCGAAGAAGAATCGGAAAAACTGATTGACCATGACGCCGCCGTTCAGGAGGCTCTTGAGCGTGTTCAGAGCGAAGGAATTGTGTTTATTGACGAGATCGATAAAATTGCAGAATCATCGTCCGGAACCGGAGGTGGAAAAGGCGGGCCCGATGTAAGCCGCCAGGGCGTTCAGCGCGACATGCTTCCGATTGTCGAGGGCAGTACGGTGTCTACCCGCCACGGCCTGGTCAAAACCGATCATATATTGTTCATTGGTTCAGGAGCTTTTCATGTCTCGAAACCGTCTGACCTGATTCCAGAATTGCAGGGGCGATTTCCGATCCGGGTGGAACTCAATTCACTCAACGAAAAAGACTTTTTCGATATTTTAACCAAGCCGAAAAATGCCCTGACCAAACAGTACCAGGCCCTGCTGAAATCAGATGGAGTAGATATTAATTTCGAAGAATCGGCGATCAGGGAAATTGCAAAAATTGCGGCCGATGTAAATCAAAAAATAGAAAACATCGGGGCAAGAAGGCTGCATACGATACTCTCGTCACTTCTTGAAGATCTGCTGTTTGCAGTGCCCGATGATATCAGTTCGGGTAATATCAATATCGATGAAGAGTATGTTGACAAGCAGCTAAGCGGGCTTGTTAAAGACAAGGACCTGAGCCATTACATTCTTTAACATTTTTTTTGCATATTCTCAGGTTGAATAATCGTTGTTATTCACTGATTAGTTTAGTTATAGCTGAAATCCGCAAGAGTTATTGTAATAGATTGATTGTAAAATCAATAATTCATCGGAGGATTTGTTAATTTCTAAACATTTATATGATTCATTACCTGCGAGTCATCCGATGAATTGCGGGTATTGGGTGATAAGTTAGATTACTTAAATCTATTTGATTCAAATGAAATAATTCTTTTTATAGATAGAGTACAGAAATGTTAGTATTTAAAAATATGCAGTTTGTATAATCTGGCAGCGTCGTAGCACGTTAGCAATACAGAAAATTTCAAAAAAATAATTATGACCGTGAAAAAGTTCTTTGTTCCCCAACTTGTAGTACTCCTTTTGCTTTCAGGTGTATGGCTTGCAGGCGTTGATTCCGTTTACGTGCCGGACAATAACCACCAGGAAAACCTTCACAAATACCTTCAGGTGCAGCGACGTGTTGTAGATAATTATTTTGGTAAAGTAAATATTACAGAGCTTCATAAAAGAAGCATTGTTGGCCTGGTGAAGGGTTTAAGTGATTCAACTCTTACTCTAAAAGATACTCCGATCGATACAACCTTTACTGCCGGAGAAAAATTTGACCTCAGGGAGTCGTACAACAGGTTTGAAAATGCATACCTCTATATTGCCAATAATTATCCGGATAAGAATATGAACCGGCTTACTGAGAATGCGATCAGTGAAATGATGTCACTACTTGATCCCCATTCCGTATATATCGAGCCGGAAGACAGTGAACGAATCGAGGAAGATTTTTCAGGCAAATTCCAGGGAATTGGTATTCAGTTTAATATTATTCAGGATACTATTACCGTAATTACGGCAATTTCAGGCGGGCCCAGCGACCAGCTCGGCATAATGTCGGGCGACAGAATTATTGCCATCGACGACAGCAGTGCTATCGGATATCAAAACGAAGATGTCATCAGGAAACTGAGAGGGGAAAAAGGAACGGAAGTAAAAGTTACTATCAAAAGGCCGAAAAACCCGAATCTCCTTGCGTTTAATATTGTGCGGGATGATATACCACTTACTACTATTGATTCGAGCTACATGCTTGATGACCGCACCGGTTATATCAAAATGAATCGATTTGCAGCCACTACGCACGATGAGTTTGTAAGTGCAGCCAGGGATCTGGAAGATAAAGGGATGGAACGCCTTGTATTTGATTTGAGAAATAATCCCGGCGGATACCTGAGCCAGGCTATCGCTATTACTCAAGAGTTCTTTCCGAGAGGCACCAAGATTGTCTCAACAGAAAGCAGGCATTCCAGGTTTAACAGTGAGGTAAATTCCAACAAAAACGGAATTTTGCGTGATCTGCCCGTGATAGTGCTTGTAAATGAAGGATCAGCGTCAGCAAGTGAAATTGTGAGCGGTGCTTTACAGGATCACGACAGGGGATTGGTTGTCGGGCGAAGAACGTTCGGAAAAGGGCTGGTTCAGCAACAATATGAACTGGTTGATAACAGCAATATCCGGGTTACAATTTCACGATATCTCACCCCATCCGGCCGGCTGATTCAAAAACCTTTTGATGGAGGCCGTGAAGACTATTCGTACGAAATTCTGAGAAGGGAGAATGATGTCTCTGCCGATGTTCACGAGTTTATCGATCATGTTCCCGATTCACTTAAATTTTCAACCAAAGCCGGAAGAACCGTTTACGGTGGCGGCGGAATCGTGCCCGACTTTATTGTGCAGGAAGATACTACCGTATCGGGATACCTGTTTAATTTCATGCTTGCCAACAGGGCGGATTTTGATTTTGTGCGGGAATACCTCGATGAAAAAGGAAAAAAGTTCCGTAGTAAATGGGAGAATAATTTTGAAGACTACAGAAAAAATTTCGAATGGACTCAAGAAGATAAGGAAGAATTTCTAAGTCTGATGAAGGAACAGGGTTTGAGTATATCCGATGATGTGGAAGAACCCGAAGTAAAAGAAAATGAACTCATCGTTTCAAAAGAGTATTACGAGAAAAATGCCTGGATGAATTATGCCAGGATGAAAGCCGAGCTTGCACGGCAGGTGTGGGGTTCGGAATACTTTTACCCTATCGTTAATGATGAGTTCAACGAAACACTGGAAGAGGCAATGAAGCTTTGGGATGCCGTGGCAAGGCTTGAATCGCTTACCCAGGGAAAAGCAGTTGGGTCGATTGGAAACTACAGATAAATTCGTACCTTTTCTCCAATCATCGGATGACTTGGATAGTTGCCGTTAATAATACAATTTTTATAAAGTCATCGGATGACTAATGGAGTTATCTTACGTAAAATAACTTTTATTTAGTCATCCGATGACTTCTCATTTAAATCCATAAATGGAGAAAAGTACAAAAGAGGTAAGGCTTCGTACCAAGGGCATATTGCCTGTTCAAAGATTAAGGGAATTGTGTGAATCGGGGATTGTAAATGCCGAAGAAAGCCACCCGATTAAAGAAGACCAGTTCCAGCCTAACTCTATCGATCTTCGCCTCGGCAAGGTTGCCCACAGGGTGCGCTGTAGTTTTTTACCTGAAGAGGAAACCGTTCAGCAAAAAATTGACAAGCTTCACCAGTACACTCTGCCCATTGAAGAGGGTGCTGTTCTTGAACCCAATTGTGTTTATATCATCCCTCTGCTTGAGTCTCTTGAGCTGCCGCGTTCCCATTATCTTACCCAGCAAAAACTGTTTAACGGCGGACAAAACGGTGAGGCCGTTTCACTCTTTTCGGAAGAGAACCTCTCGGCCAAAACCAACCCGAAAAGTACCACAGGCAGGCTTGATATTTTTACCCGTGTGATAACCGATTATTCGCACCGGTTCGAAGAAATTGAACCGGGATACCACGGAAAGCTCTATCTCGAAGTTGTTCCGAAATCGTTCCCGGTAAAAGTACGGACGGGACAAAGGCTAAACCAGCTTCGGATCAGGCATGGACATTCCGTGATCAGTGACCAGGAACTTCTGCGAATTCATGAAACCGACCCGCTGCTGTTCGATGAAAATGGTAAGCCGCTCAATCTCGATTCAATGAAAGTCCGGGCAGGCCTCTTTCTGAGTGTAAACCTGGTTGGCGATTCAAATGATATAGTAGGGTATAAAGCCAAAAAACACCGTGATTTTATTGACCTCGATAAAATCAACCACTATTCCGTAACCGATTTCTGGGAACCTGTGAAAGCTGTCGAAGATGAGCATTTGATACTTGAGCCTGAAGCATTCTATATTTTTGCCTCACGCGAGCGGTGTCGCATCCCCGTACACCTGGCAGCAGAAATGGTTGCCTACGATACGGGCTCGGGAGAACTCAGAACCCATTACGCCGGTTTTTTTGACAGCGGCTTCGGGGGAACAGCCGATGACAAAGGGGCGAGGGCCGTGCTTGAAGTCCGCTCTCATGACGTACCTTTTCTGATTGAACACGGGCAAACATTTTGCAGCATGATTTTTGAGCCGAATACGGAAATCCCGAAATTTGTGTATGGCCGTGAGATTCAAAGCAATTACCAGGGACAGGGCCTGAAACTCGGCAAACATTTCAGGGATTTGTAAAGAGATTCATAATAATTCATCGGGTGAGTTTTTTTATACACCTGTATGTCTGAATGATTGTGATGATTTCAGAGTAATTCATCCGATGAATGAGCTAAATACAGAATTAAAATTTTCTTTAAACCAATTAACTTCCGGTATGCCTGTAGACAGGTGCATTTGTCATAACATCAGTTTTGAAGAGATTAAAATGAAGGCAGATAATCTGCAAATCTCTACGATTGAAAAGCTGCAGGAGCTGAATATTTGCAGCACAGGCTGTAAAATTTGCCGGCCTTATATATCCGAGATGCTTCGAACCGGCGAAACTTCTTTTCAGCCGGGTTCCTTATGTCGTAAAACAAGAAATTCACGATGAATCTTTTCTATACGGAACCGATTCAAATTACCGGAAATTCGATAAAATTGGCCGGCCAGGAAGCACAACACGCCGCAAAAGTGCTCAGGCTCGGGATAGGTGATTCCATTCATATCACAGACGGAGCGGGAAGTCTCTATCACTGCCGGATTACAAATGCTTCGAGCAATGAATTATTAGCCGAAATATATGAGAGTGATTTCATTGAACCGGAAAAACCAGAACTGATTCTCTGTATCGGGATGATTAAAAAGAGAGACAGGCTTGAGTTTGCCATAGAGAAAGCTGTTGAGCTGGGAGCCGGAAAAATTGCCGTATACAAAGCTGATCACAGTGAAAAAACCGGCATCCGCACCAGCCGGTTTGAGCAGATAACCCTTCGGGCTATGAAGCAGAGCCTTCGATGTCACCTGCCGGAGGTTGAGGCGTTTGATTCGATGGATAAAGTTATAAAAGAGTATCAGGAAGCTGAAATAATAGTGGCTGATGAGACCGTAGAGCAAAAAAACTCACTTAATTTCGGCGTAGAATCCCCGCGCGTTTTGCTAATCGTAGGCCCTGAAGGCGGTTTTTCAGAACGCGAACGGAACTTGATTGATCAAAAGGGCTGTAAAGCGGTTTCATTGGGAAAATACCGCCTGCGAACCGAAACGGCAGCAATTACGCTTCTGAATCATTTCCAGTCAATTCATCGGATGTCTCGGCCGCGCTAAGTCTTTACATAAGTTTTACTTTCAGTCATCCGGTGAATGAATAAATAAAATTAAAAGGCAAGTAAGGCAAGACCTTGAAGCGTCCACCGGTGCTTTTCCGGTGGACCTCCAAGCGTCTTGGATTATGGCAATAAACTCAAAATGAATATGCGAGTAAAGTACACTGAGATTTTAACCGCAATGGTCGCAAAGCTATCCGCGTCCTTTGCGCATTTATCGCGTGAAACAAGAGCTCCAAAAACTTAACTTTCTGAGGCCCTGGCCAGCTCAAGAATTTTATCGAATTCTTTTTCCGTTACTTTGGTAATAGACAGGCGGTTTCTTTTAAATAGCATCATATCCTGCAGGTCCGGTTCCTTTTTTAGCTGATCTCTTGTTACCGGAGTTTTAAACCTTTCGACAAAGCAGACATCCACAAGCTGCCAGGTTGGGTCCGACTCTTCACTTTTGGGATCGGAATATTTGCTATCGGGATCGAATTGCGTGGGATCGGGGTAAGGTTTGCTGCAGATTTCCATTACCCCTGCAATGACCGGTGGCTTCACATTCGAATGATAAAAGAGGGCCTTGTCGCCGATCTTCATTTCGTCTCTCATAAAGTTCCGGGCTTCATAATTGCGGATGCCGTCCCAGGGCTCCTGACGGTCTCTCTCCAAATCGTCAATGCTGTAGGCTTCGGGTTCGGATTTCATCAGCCAGTAGTTGGTTTTACTCATAGTAATTTTTGATTTAAATTGTTTTGAATGAATAACCCCAAAAATAAAAATTGATGCAATCCATTTCCATTCTTTTCTGGAGCGGCGGGAAAGATGCCTTGCTGGCACTCAGGGAACTTGAAAAGCAAACTGATGAAATTATTCTTCTCACAACGTTTGATGAATTGGAAGGCAAAGTTCCCCACCAGGAAATCGGCCTCAACAGGATCAGGCAGCAGGCGCTGTATCTTGAATATCCGCATTTGGCTGTGCCGCTTCCAAATCCGTGTACGAATGAGGTGTACCTGGAACGTATTGCAGCACAGCTTGAACTGTTGCCGTTTGAGATCGGGTGTCTTGCATTCGGCGACTGGCATATTGAGGATATCAAAAACTGGCGGGAAGAGGTGTTTTTGGAAATGGGATACAAAACCGTATTTCCAATTTGGAAAGTACCGCTGGAGAAACTGCTTGACCGGCTTTTCCGGGAGAAATGCACTATAAAAATCAGCAATGTGGAGGAGCGGTTTGCCGGTGATATTCAGCCCGGGGAAATATACGACAGGGAATTCATCGAAAAACTCCCGGAAGACATTGACCCCATGGGCGAAAACGGGGAATTCCATACCGAGGTAGTTTTCCCGGAATGAAAGAAACAAATGCCTTTGCGTTACACCGCGCCCTTAGATTTAGAATCGCGGATTGGCCGGATTACTCGGATTGCACGGATAGAAATCTTTTGTTCGACATTGAGAGGACCGCCTGGCGTCCTCCGTAGCTCAACCTTACCGGCTGTTTAGATTGGGGTTGATCTTTGGCGTAGGAGGACCCCGTCGTGTCCGGGCCAGGGGCAACTAAGAGCAATCTCTTAACTCAGAACTCCTGACTTATTGTAAAAAATACAAGTCGCGGATGCGTTGGCTCGTTGTGTGTTGTCTGGTTTGTGGTACGTGGTTTGTGGTCAAGCTAATCCAGGGATTGACAATTAACAACAACCTACAACTAACAAAATTGACTTCCTGTTTTACGATGCAATCTCTGTAAACCCTTGTTTTTGAATTAGAAATTTATAAATATAATGCGACCCACCCCTCAATCCCCTCCACGGGAGGGGAGGTTAATTGCGGATGGAGCAGTGCATTATCTGGCTACTCATCCAGTTCCATAAATGCGATG
>CAYPZI010000051.1:0-18849 GCA_964415185.1 uncultured Balneolaceae bacterium
TTTTGCAAAACAATTGAAACCTGGGCACCTTTTTCAACACCAAGCAGTTTGTTGGCATTCGCTTTGTTTACTGCAATTTCGAGCATTCCGGAACTCCCGAGATAAGCTACAGGTTCGCCGTCGGGCACACTGCCGTACGATTCACTGAGCCCTTTCAATATAGTATTACCTACATATATCCTGAAATCACGGTTTCCAAGTGATCCGGCAAGCATCTCATCAGAAATATTGGTTACAAGGTTGCCGAAATGATCGATATGAACTACCCAGCCCTGAATACCGTCTCTGTCTACAATTGGTACAGCCCACCTGTATTTAACAATCTTTTCAAGTTTTTCTCCGAATTTCTGTACTTCAACACCGCTGGCAAGGTGTGCGGCAACAGGCGCAAAAATATCAATGCTATGATGTTTGCCTGATTTTTTATCGTACCAAAACTTACGGTTGGTCAGTTTTACTGCATCGTATTGAGACTCCTCTGCAATCAGTGAAAACACCCCGTTGTCCGGGCCAACGAAATAGTGGCCTGAAACACACACTATGACCGGATTTATATCTGTAAGAATGCCGGGGTTGATAATGACCAGGTGAATGGTACCTTTCGGAAATTTAAATGCGGCATTTTTCACGACCCAGGCACCTGCCATTACATCATGCGGGGGAATCTGGTTTGAAATATCCACAAGCCTTACTTCCGGGGCAATATTCAGAATTACTGCTTTCAGTGAACTAACGTAATGATCTTCCAGCCCAAAATCGGTTGTAATAGTTAGTACAGGCTGCATTCCTATACATAACTGTTAAGCATCACTGGCATCACGAGCATCAGGATATCCTCTCCCTCACTTTCCTGAACGGGCTTTACAATACCTGCCCGGTTCGGTGTAGAAAATTCAAACAAAACAACGTCACCTTCCACATTGCCGATTATATCGGCCAGGTAACGGGCATTAAATCCAATCTCCATCGGCTCGTAGTCGTAATCGCAGGATATGGTTTCTTTAGCCTCACTGCTTAAATCTATATCTTCGGCTCGAATTGTCAGTTTATCCTTGTCCAGCATAAGCCGGATCTGGCGGCTTGAAGAACTTGAAAAGACAGAAACCCGCTTTACGGTTGCCAGCATCTGGGCTTTTTCGATCGTGAGAAATTTGTCGTTCTCGCGGGGTATTACCGAATCATAATTCGGATACTGCTCGTTAATCAGCCTTGTAATCACAATTGTTTTCCCGCTTTTAAACTGGGCATGGTCATTTGATATGGCAAGCGTACAATATTCATCTTCAATTGCCTTTGCCACAAGGTTCAGGGCCTTTTCGGGTACTATAAAACTCAGGGGTTCACTTGAACTGATATGTTCATTTGTAAACCTGACCAGCCTGTGGCCATCTGTTGCAACAAAGGTGCTTCCCTCCTCGCCTATGTCGAAAAAGACACCCATCATTGCCGGGCGTAAGTCATCATTGGAGACGGCAAACGATGTTTTCTCAATAGCATTCTTAACCAGCTTTGTTTCAGATTCAACAAAAACTGATTCCTTCATATCGGGAAGGGCCGGGAATTCGTCTGCTTCTTCACCTACCAGCTTATACGTTCCCTTGTCAGTTTTAAAAAGGATATTCTGCCTTTCATCTATTTCAAAAAAAACAGGTATGCCAGGCAGTTGCCGCAGTGTTTCGAGCAGCCTCCTCGCCGGTATAGCCACCGCGCCTTCTTCCTCGATTTCGGCTTCAATATATTCAATAATAGAAATTTCGAGATCCGTTGCCGTAATTTTCAGTTTTCCGTCTTCACTTTCAAACAGTATGGTTTCAAGAATTGGCAGTGTGGCTTTTGTAGGTACAGCACCAATTACTGCCGAAAGACCCTGGTTCAAATCATTACTCAATACATTAAATTTCATAAAAATGGATTTTTAGTCAGATATTATCCGTATAAAATAGGGAGAATTAAGAAGATTCTATACTAATAAAGAAATCTTTGTACCGCAACTTTTAGAAGCGATCTTATTAAATGATTTTTTAATCGCTTGTGTGATACAATTGCAATTCAGAAATGCTATATTCAGGTGCGAAATAAACGTTGACCTTGTGAAGTACAGCTTTACCACTTTTATACTCGTTGCAGTAGTTGCAGTTCCGTCTTACGCTCAGGATTTTGTTAATGCAAAGTTCGGCGGAGACTTTCTATCCGTTGGAGCAGGCGCCAGGGCCCTTGGTATGGGCAGTGCATATTCTGCAATTGCCCAAGATGTAACAGCAGCATACTGGAATGCTGCAGGTCTGGCCGATGTAGATAAAATTGATATCGCATACATGCATTCCGAACGGTTTGCCGGTATCGTCAGCTTTGATTACGGTGCCGTTGCCTTTCCCCTTCGAACCGGAGATGCCGTGCTGGCACTCAGTATCTTCAGGCAGGGCGTGGATAATATCAAAAATACACTGAATGCCTTTGACAACGAACGCAACCTGCCGAGAGAAAATGCAGAAGCATTTTTTGAAGAATTCAGTGTTGCCGATCATGCTTTTTTCCTAACCTATGCCAAAAGAATGAATGAAAAATTCTCATGGGGAGCTACGGCTAAAGTAATTAACCAGCGAATCGGCCCGTTCGCCGATGCATGGGGTTACAGCCTTGATGTAGCTTTTAAATACAAACTGGGAAATACCTTCCTTGCTTTAAATGCCGTCGATGTTACAACCATGATGAAATTCTGGACTGTTGACGAAGAGGCGTTCGGTGATTTTGAAGAGACTTTTGGCGATGAAATACCAAGCGGACAGAATGAACGCGTTTTACCTACATTACGGCTGGGAGCCGGACGTAATTTTACCTTTGGCGATCTATTGCTCACTGCTGCTGCTGATGTTGATATGAGATTTGAAAACAGGCGCACATTTTTTTTAAACACGGGAACAATAAGCTATGAACCTCACCTCGGTATTGAGGGAACTTATAAAGAAAGGGTAAGCCTTAGATTCGGACTTACTGATTTTACAACAGACGAAAGAAATAATCTATTCTTATCGCCTACACTTGGTACCGGAATGCAATTCAATAAAATATTTATTGATTATGGATTTACCAACTTTAGCGGCTCGGCTGAAGTTTTGGGGCTTACGCACAGAATCTCGCTTCGCCTGACAATCTGACTTCTATGTTATCCAAAATAGTAATTCTGGGGCCTACAGCTTCAGGAAAAACAGATTTAGCGACAGAACTCGCGAAATCCACAGATTCGGAAATTATATCTGCAGATTCGCGGCAGTGCTATAAATATCTCGACATTGGTACAGCCACACCCACACATGAACAGCTTCAGACAGTCCCTCATTACAATATTTCCATTCTCAATCCCGATGAGTATGACTCTGCAGCTCTGTTTAAAGAAAGAGCAGACAAGTGGACATCTGAAATTCTCAAAAGAAAACACCATGTCATTTACTGTGGCGGCAGCACCCTGCATTTACGGGGACTTATTCAGCCCTTTGATGATATACCGCCATCAAATGAAAAAAACCTGGAACTGCTTGAAAGTAAACTAAAGCATAAAGGCGAGGAATACCTGCTGAATGAACTGGCTGAAACCGATCCCGGATACCTGCAGAAAATTGACGGTTTCAACAAGCAAAGAATTTTCAGGGCTCTCGACGTTTACATGCAAACCGGCAAGCCTTTCAGCAGTTTCCATTCGGGACATTCCGTAACGCCGCCTGACGACATGATTGTAATAGGGCTCCGTTATCCGAGAAAAAAACTTTATAACAGGATTAACGCAAGGGTTATAAGAATGGTTGAAAGCGGCCTTGTTGAAGAAACCAAATCAGTTCTGAAAAAAGGTTATTCAAGCCATGCTCAATCCCTTCAAACTGTTGGTTACAAACAAGTTATTGAACACCTTGATGGAAAGTTATCATTTGAGCAAATGGTTGCCGATATTCAGACTCAGACCCGCAGATATGCCAAAAGGCAGATAACCTGGTTCAGACGCTGGAAGTTCATTGAGTGGATCGATGCGGATCAATTGACAGTTTCTGAACAATTAAAAAGTGTGGAACAGAAATTAGCAGCTAAGTTGCAGAAAGGTTAACTTTTATTTTCCGAAAATTTACAGATTAATAAAAATCAATCATGAAAGCTACAGTTAATATCACCCTTAGAAAATCCATTTTAGATCCCAAAGGTAAAGCCGCTCATCATGCGCTCTCAACTCTCGGGCTGAATGATATCAAGGATGTCAGAATTGGCAAATTAATTGAGCTTGACATTGATACCAATGACAGGGAAAAAGCCAGGAAACTGGCTGATGAGGCGTGCAGCAAACTGCTGGCCAATGAAGTGATGGAAGATTACGATATTCAAATAGAAAATCAGTAACTGCAAATGAATTCGATGTATCTCGTTTGTTCAGATGAAAAAAAGAAAGCGCCGGAAGTTGAGGTACTTGTTCTAGAGAAAGAGAAAGAAAAAGAACAAACCCCCTGGCGCTTGATTTTATATGATGATGAAATCCATACATTTGATGAAGTCATCAATCAACTGATTAAGGCATTGGGCTGTTCCGTATCCGAAGCTGAAGATCTTACCTACAAAGTGCATAATGAAGGCAAGGCAACAGTGTTTGAGGGCAGCTTTGAGGAATGCCTTAAAATCAACAATGTTTTGCAGGAAATTCAACTGGTAACTGAAATCAAAGGATAAAAGAGTGGCAGGAAAAATAGGTGTAATTGTATTTCCGGGTTCCAATTGCGATCATGATGCCTATCATGCTATGAAGCATGTACTGGGCATGGAAACCAAATTTTTGTGGCATAAGGATAAGAACCTTTCCGATATTGATTTTTTGATAATACCTGGTGGTTTTTCGTACGGTGATTACCTCCGTTCAGGTGCAATTGCAAGATTTTCGCCTATTATGCAAGAGGTTGTGAAATATGCATCCGAAGGCAGGCCGGTAATTGGAATTTGCAATGGTTTTCAGATTCTGCTTGAAAGCGGATTGCTGCCGGGAGCCATGCGGCATAACCAAAATCTCAGGTTCATCTGCAAGGATGTTCATATCAGGGTGGAAAACAACCAAACCCTTTTCACAAACGGGCTTGATTCGGCTGAAGTGCTTTCTTTTCCCGTATCTCACGGTGAGGGAAACTACTTTATTGAAAATGAAGGGCTGAATGAATTAAAAGACAACGGCCAAATCATTTTCAGGTATTGTGACCGCGAAGGCAATATAACACCGCAAGCCAATATTAACGGGTCGGTGGATTCAATTGCCGGCATATCGAATAAAGAAAAGAATATTCTTGGAATGATGCCTCATCCCGAAAGAGCCATGGAAAAAATCCTGGGAAAAGAAGACGGCATCAGGTTTTTTAAATCGGTTTTTAATTCACTTCAAATAGCCTGAATAAAACGGTAAACATATCAAATCCCTCAATGGCTGAATGGCCCATAAATAACTCCTATGAGTTCTGCTGATCAAAAAGATAAAATTTGCCTCTACAGTGACGGGCTGGTTAAGAAGTACAAGAAAAGAACTGTGGTAAACCGGGTTTCGATCAATGTGGAACAGGGTGAAATTGTTGGTTTGCTAGGGCCGAATGGTGCGGGAAAAACAACTACATTTTATATGTTTGTTGGAATCATACGCCCAAATGCGGGAAAAATATATCTTGATGATATGGATATAACAGGTAAACCGATGTACCAGCGGGCAAGGATGGGAATCGGTTACCTTTCGCAGGAAGCAAGTGTATTCAGAAACCTGTCGGTGCGAGAAAATCTTGAAACCGTATTGGAATTTTTTCCCTACTCAAAAAAAGAGATCAATGAAAAAGTAGATAGCCTTATTGAAGAATTCGGGCTTGAACGATGCGAAAAAAATAAAGGGTACAGCCTTTCGGGAGGTGAAAGAAGAAGAACCGAAATAGCGAGAGCACTTGCCACTGATCCCAGCTTTATTCTTCTTGATGAACCGTTTGCCGGTGTCGATCCGATTGCTGTAGAGGATATCCAGGAAATTGTAGCCCAGTTAAAGTACAGAAACATCGGAATTTTCATCACCGATCATAATGTACATGAAACACTTGCCATTACAGACAGGGCATACCTTATGTTTGACGGAAAAATACTCAAGGAAGGCACTGCTGAAATGCTCGCCGAGGATGAAGAAGCAAAAAAATTGTATCTTGGCAAACAGTTTAAATTAGACCGATATCAACCGGAATAACAGATTAATAATAGAGATGGAAGAAATTAACGTACAATCACTGAAGGATAAAAAAGATCGAAACGAATCCTTTTTCCTTTTGGATGTAAGGGAACAGTTTGAGTATCAAATTTCAAATATTGACGGTACATTAATCCCTTTAAAGGAAATACCGGACAGATTATCTGAAATTGAAGATCATAAAGATAAAGAAATAGTCGTAATGTGCCGGAGTGGAAACAGAAGCGCTGAAGCATGTAAATTTCTTGAGAAACAGGGCTTTAGCAATGTAAAAAACCTGAAGGGCGGCATCAATGCATGGGCGCGCGAAATTGACAACTCACTACCGGTTTATTAGACAAAATTTAAGCTGTTGTCGCTGCGATTTGTGCAAACAGTTCGTCGTTACTTTCAGTCTGTTTAATCACTTTAAGCAACATCTGCATCGATTCCTTTGGTGACTTTTTAAGCAGAAAGCGTCTTACCATATTTCTCTCGTCAATTGAATCGGAAATGAATTTATCATCATTTCTGGTACCCGAGGCAGCAATATTTATAGCGGGGAAAATTCTGTCGTTTGCAAGTTCCCTGTCTAATACGATTTCCATGTTGCCGGTGCCTTTGAATTCTTCAAAAATAAGGTCGTCCATGCGTGAATTGGTTTCGATCAGGCATGTTGCTATAATTGTCAGTGATCCCCCGTTCTCAATTTTCCGGGCAGATCCAAAAATCTTCTTGGGGATTTCAAGAGCCCTTATATCAAGCCCACCCGACAATGTCCGCCCGCTGCCCGACTGTGCGGCGTTGTACGCCCGGCCTAGGCGGGTAAGTGAATCAATCAGGAGTACTGCATCTTCCCCGTTTTCTGCTTTCCTTTTAACATATCCCAGGGCCATTTCCGATATGCGGACATGGCTTTCGGTAGGTTTGTCGTTCGATGAGGCAAAGACTTCGGCATTCGTAGAACGAAGAAAATCTGTCACCTCTTCGGGCCTTTCATCAACAAGCAAAATACCGGTATGTATATCAGGGTAATTCTCTGTCAGGCTTTGCGCTATTTTTTTTAACAATACGGTTTTACCGGTGCGCGGAGGCGACACAATTAAGGCTCTTTGGCCTCTTCCGATTGGAGCAATCAAATCGATAACACGAAGCTCGGTATCTTCTGCTTTCATTCCTAATTTTATAAACTCTACGGGCATAATTGGGGTCTGAAGCTCAAACCTGTTAATTTTTTGCCACTCGGCTGCCTCTTTTCCATTAATTTTTTTTATAGAGTGCACATGCCTGTTCCCTTTTTGATCTTCCTCAAATTCTCCTTCGAGCAGAAGCCCCGTACGCAGGTCATGGTGCTTTACTTCATCAGGAAAGAGAAACGGGTCATTCGGCTCATAGCTGAATTCAAAATCGATTTTCCTGATGAAACCATATCCTTTTTGGTTGATTTCAAGAACACCGTTATATCGCCCTGCTATTCTGATATTTTGATTTTTGTGAAACTTGGGTACGAAAACGTTCCCTCTTTTTCCCTGGCTTTTAGATTTGCCTTTTCCTTTTCGGCCTTTGTTTTTACGCGATTGTGCCATTCAGCAGATTTTTAATATTGATTGTAACTGTTATTATGGTTGAAATTCGTTTTTTTGAAAGATGAAAAAAATCGAATCAGATATAGTAAGAAAGAGTAGAGATGACAGAAAAGAATGCGGCTGTTTTTCAACCGCATTCCATTTATTCAGAAGATAAGAAAGGAAAACTAATAATTGAAATTATCGCACTTTTGTTGTTTCATTTATCCAGCTATAGCAATCCCCGATGCTGCCATCAATTTTAAATGTATCACCTGTTTTCCAGTCCTTGAAAAATTTGTCTTCTGTTGTAGGCATAACATTTTGATAGGATTGATACTGTTGATTAACCCTTGACGTCATTGAAGAGTCTACGCTTTTGGCTTTATCAAGATAATCAAGAACCAGCCAATATACAGTTCTGTCTTCACGCTCTATTTTTCTTCCACGGGTACAATTTGAAACAGTCGCACCATAAATAAGAGCAATTCTCATATAGGGTTCGCCCCAGTTCGGATCGATATTTATCGCCTGGCGGGCATATCTTCTTGCATTGCTGAGATCATCTGTATTTTGATACGTTTCAGCGATTTCAAGTGCTACTTTTTTCTTTTCCACATCATTCGGAGCTTTTTCAAGGGCCTCTTTCAACAACTGTATCGTCCTGTTATATTTTGCATCACTTTTTGCAATGTCAGCCAGTTTTGTAATATTTTCAAAATTCGGGTTGATCTCATAAAGCTTTTGTGTCAGTTCAAGTGCTTTGCTACGATTACCTGTATCTTCGTGCAATTCAACCAGTTCATTCATCAACTCAATATTTTCCGGCGATTTCTCCAGTTCCGACTCGAGAAATTCGATTCTTTCTTCCGGCGTATTGAACAGCTTTCCCCTGGCTTCCGTAATGACCGGATCAAGATTTTCAGGTGCATACGGCTCAATCGTATCGATCATATCGAGTGCATCCTGCTTTTGATCATTGCTTACATAAAACCCAAGAAGTGCCTGGGCGTAGTATCCGTCACCCATGGTAGTAAACCGTTCCGGATCCATTTTATACGCCTTTTCATATTCATCAATTGCTTTTTGCAAGCCATTTTCAATTATATCATTGTTTTGCTGATAAAACAGGCCTTTTTCCTGATGCCATTCGAATTCATCAATTTCATCTTCACTGAATGTTTCAAAAACTTCATCAAATAGAGCTTCTGCCGTATCGATGTAAGCTTCTTTCATGGCTGGGTCTTCCTGTTTCTTTGCAACTCCTGTGTATACCTTGATCATCCTGTCAAATTGTGTTTCAAGAGAAAAACGCGGATTTCCCGGAATGGTTTTTGGCTTAGATTCAATGATCCAACGGCCGAATTGCAGCGCCATGTCGTAACTTCCGGATCGGTAATTCTCATAAAATACGGAGTATGCATTTAACTCACTCATTCCATATGGTGGTTCCGACTGGCTGTAAGCAGAAGTGGAAACAACCACCAATAACCCAAGTGCTATGATTATTTTTTTCATAATGATGTGTATGTGTTTGTTTGTCGCTTTATAAAACTTTTTTTTAAAGAAAGTATTGTTTATTACTGAAATTTAGGTTGCAAAAACATAATCTCAGCTAAATTAAGGGATAACTTCAAGCCCCAAATATTCTCTTTGACCAGGTTGCCGGATTGAGTACCCCGGATACCGTAGTGAAAATTCAGGTCTACTGTTGAGGCATCGCCCCGGGTAATTATCCCGATTCCTGCATTAACCATAATCGTATCAATGTTATCATTATCTATTTTCAAATGGCCTGTATCGTAAGAGGCTCCCACACTATATCGAAAACCTGAGAAAAACCCTCTTCTCTGGCTCGAAATGTACGGGTGAAATTGTGCCCCTACACCAATTTTAATCCGGTCATTAAAATATTGTTCCTCACGGGAACTAAACTCAAACTCTGCATCTGACCAACGCTGATATAAAACTTCACTGGTTAAATTCAGCAGGGGGCTTGTATTATACGTAACACCACCGTTAATTTCTAATGGAAATTTTATGTCAGCTCTTTTTAGATCATTTTCGCTTAGCAGGTCGATAAGCTGGTCGGTACCATCTACATTTACAAAAGAATCGACCGATCTGATTGCCGAGTATGATACCGGCAAACTCACAGTAGCACCAAAGGAAACAAAATCCCTATCGCTCAAAACATTATCAAACCTGCTAAAAATTCCAAACCGGTTTCCAAATCCTGTACCATTCAACGATTCGGTAAATTGAACAGGCAGGAATTGGGCTGAATTGACTATTGACCTGACATTATTATCAAGAGATGTAAAATAAACTGACGCGGCATATCCAACTGACAGGTTCTCGTTTATCGTAAATCCTATCCCGGCTTCCGCCCTGTTCACCCCGCCGGTACCACCATTTGTAACGGAGGCTGATAATGGCTCTCTGCCGGGAGTTGCTACTATCTGTGTTGTGGTTTCAAGTTCAAAACGGGATCTCGTTATAGGAGTAAAAGAAATTGAGGCCCCTATTTTTTGTTTCTGGATCGGAAATACAAACTGAAAGTTTTCAAAATCGAAAGTATTGGTGGATGAAGTGTCAAAATTATCTTTGGCATTAAACCTGCTTAGCCCGATTGAGACTGATCCCTGCGTGAAATTACTTTTTCCCCAAAGCGCCGGGTTTGCAAGGCTTGCTGAAAACCGGTCGTGAACCGACACTCCAAGTAAACCCATTCCTTCCGTATTTGGAGATTTAATATCTCTTGGAAATCCAAATCCGATTACAGAATAAACACTTCCACCGGTTACCTCATCACTTGCAGTTCTTTGCGAGTGAACAGTTAAGGGTAATAAAAAAAGTAAAGAAAGAATTAAAAAAATCTTCATGTCAAATCCTAATTATCTGCACCTACAGCAGTTATGTTAATTCTAGGCTGGCGGTTTTCGAGCGCATCCGTATCAAAAAACAGGGTTGAAAATAGTAATCCGTTTACTCCCTCAATGGAAAAATAAAATTTTCCTTCCCCACTGTCGCCAAAAATCCTCGAATTTGCAAAATTTGTAATATTAAAGCGAAACGAGTTATCTGTTGAATCCCTGGTAGCCCCAAAGGTAGATACATTACTGAATATCTGTTCAGCGACATTGTTATCATTACTCAATAAATGGATTCTGAGATTTTCTACATCCGGCCTCACATGGTTTTGGGGCAGCGATTGATTAACCAGTCCGGCATTTTCAAATATTTGCAATTCTACTCTTGAAAGGCTTTTCCCCTCCAGGTTTTCTGCTGAGAAGTCAGGTTCAAATGCAAATAGCTGTTCAAGTGTATTAAATGATACAAAAGAATTGGTATTCATAATTGCGCCTGAATCAATCGCACTCCTGGTTATCGTATTGCCCCAGTCGAGTGTTGTTTGATTTAAAACCTCATCTGTTGATGGCCTTTCAACAGGGAAGCTTGTTACAGGCTCTCCGGTCGGTGCACCTAATACATCTGTAGCGGCTCTCATCCTGGCAAACAGGATCTTTGATCCGGCTGCATCATCAGAGACAATGGCGAGACCTGGGAATTCTGCTCTGTAGATTGAATCCCTGTTATCAGCTTCATTTGTCAAAAATTCATCGTACCTGCTTACCCATTCATCGTCCAGTTCGATATTAATCGAATCCTGCGAGGAGACCGAAAATTCCCCAAGCTTTTTTGAAGTATCGAACGAGAGGTCGTCTGTATAGAACAACTCGTTACCACGCCATAAACCTGATATTTCGTAAACTGAAAAATTGGCTGTAGTGGTTGTATCACCCAGAACTTCGGATGAAAAATGCAACTGCAATGTCATATTATCGGTAGAGGTCAAAAACTCTATGTTGGCTCTGATTATGGATGGTCTTATAAAAGCCACTGTTTCGATCATGCCAAACAGGGGGTCGTCATATTTACCCAAAGCCATAAACTGTAAATTTCCTGAAAACGTTGTGGCATTCAGGAACTCAAAATTATCAATTTTAATTGTTGACTGCTCAATAACATCGCCCGAGTCTGCAAAACGGCTTCCTACATTTCCCGGATCTTCACCGCAAGAGGCCATTGTAATAACAGAAACCAAAAAAAGTGCCGGCAATAAGGCACTGTTTAGTTTTTGAAAGCTTGATTTATACAGTTTGGGCAGATTTGCAAAGTATTCAGAAAAACTCCATTTACTCATCGGAGTCGGTAATTTCCCGGTAATAGTCTGAAAATTTATTTGAAACATCTTCGGGAGATCCCTGTATTTTAGTCGGATTGATATCCAGTTCGCTGAAAAGTTCATCAAATTCATTCGATAAATGGTTGCCTGTAACTACGAAATCACTGTACTGAAGGCCGATTCGCAACATATCAACTTTCCCGTTGTGCAACAGGCTGTTAATATCTGTTTTTTCGGGCAAACCAAGCAGGTCGAGTATTCGTGTACTGTCAAAAATTCCTTTGTTTTCGGGGTGATGTAAATTATATACGATCTTTGTATTCTTAAAAATCTCTTCGTCTTTGTACTTAGACCGTACGAGAAGAGGTATCAGCCCGGCGGGCCAGTCATGGCAATGAATAATATCTGGCTGCCAGCCAAGGTTCATAACTGTTTCAAGTACTCCTTTATTGTAAAAAGCCAGCCTGTCGGCATTATCTTCATAGAACTCTCCGGTTTTCGGATTGTCGAACATTGCTTTTCTCTTGAAGTAGGTATCGTTATCCAGAAAATATACCTGGAGTTTGGCATTGGGTATACTTGCCACCTTAATTTTCATACTTTCCGTATTTTCACCCACTTTAACCTTGATTCCAGAAAGCCTGATCACCTCGTGAAGACGATTTCTGCGGTCATTTATCGAGCCGTATTTAGGTAATAAAATTCGAATTTCATAACCTCTATCTTGTAATGAAGCCGGCAGAAATCGTAAGAGATCTGCAGTGTGAGTCATCCGGGCAAAAGGTGCAATTTCAGCCGCTGCATATAATATTTTCATAAGGTATCAATTTGATATTTAATTTTACTCCTGAACCTGTTTTCTGTCATCATCATCGGATAAATACAAATTTTCGATCTCGTCACTGTCAATCGAATAAAAATCAAAAAGTGTATCGGAACGAAGCCCGAGTCTGAGCGTTTCAACAGAGATAACCTCGGCAGGATTGATATTTCCGAGATTTACATTGCAACCGAACTTTCGAATGAACCAAACCTGCTGTTCTTTCTGAGGTGCTTCAAAAATGAGCAAATCGGGTGAAATCTGGTCGGTAATTTCTTCGATTAATCCCGAGCGTACTTCTCCGTTTGGCCTGAAAACGCCAACAGTGCCGCTCTCCCTTGCCTCACAGATCACTTTTTTGGCACCGGCTTCCAACTCGTTTTTGATCATTTTTACCCATTTATACGGCGGGATAATCTCATTTGGATTTTTACTTCCAATCTCTGAATAGACCGTAAATTCGGAGCTCAATTGTTTAATGATATCAAGTTTTCTTTTTTCCGAGAGCCAGATTGTTCCGTTCGAAACTTCAACGTAACTGATCTCCAACTCCCTGAGCAGGTTAATATAATCTTCAAGCTGATTTCGGAGGACATATGCTTCAAACAGGGTACCTCCAAGATAGACGGGAATCTCAAACTCCCTGTAAACTTTCAGCTTTTCCTGCAGGTTTTGAGAAACGTATGATGTGCCCCATCCAAGTTTGATTACATCTACGTAATCTGAAGCAACCTCACAAAAATCTTTCGCCTGTCTTACACTGTAGCCTTTATCCAAACCTAATGTGATTCCGTTGTGCCTTGGTTTAGCGGATCTTTTAGGCAGATGATTAAGTTTAAATGGCATGTAATGAATTTAACTTCGGTTAGTAAACAGCATAAGATACGAAACCGGCTATTTTTTAGAAAGTTTTGAATAAAATGGTTTGATTAGCCCTTATCATTTTCTTCAGGCTTCCGATTACCCAACCGGATTAATTCCCTTATTCTGTTACCGTCAACCTTCTCAAGCATTGCATCAGTGTATCGCCATTCCCAGTTTCCGCCAACTGTTCCCGGTATATTCATCCTGTGTTCCGTACCTAAATTCATAAAATCCTGCAACGGAAAAATTGCCTGATCGGCAACCGACAACATGCCAAGCCGTATCAGTTCCCAATTTACTTCCGAGCCGTCACTGCGCGTGTATTCCCGTAAGCGGTGCCGTTCAGTTTCCGGCGCCGACTCATACCAACCTATGGTTGTATCATTATCGTGAGTTCCCGTATAAACAACGGAATTCCGGCTGTAGTTATGGGGCAGAAAGTCATTTTGGGGATCACTGCCAAAAGCAAATTGCAAAATTTTCATTCCGGGAAAATTAAACTTGTCTCTGAGTTCAATAACGCCGGGAGTTACAAAACCAAGGTCTTCGGCAATGATGGGCAATTCGCCCAAATCTTCCCGTATTGTTTCAAAAAGTTTTGCACCCGGCCCCTCAACCCACTCTCCTTTTATAGCCGTTTTTTCTTCAGCGGGCACTTGCCAGTACGCTTCAAATCCCCTGAAATGGTCCACCCTGATCGCATCATAAAGATTGAACATTTGATCGAATCTCTCAATCCACCATAAAAATCCGTCTTTTTCAAGTTTATCCCACTTGTAAAGAGGATTGCCCCAGAGCTGGCCTGTTTCACTGAAATAATCCGGCGGTACCCCTGCTACAAGTTGTCGGTTACCCTGTTTATCAACGGCAAAATATTCAGGATTTGACCATACATCGGAACTGTTGTGATCAACAAAGATGGGAATATCTCCTACTACACGGATTTTCCTCTGGTTCGCATACTCTTTAACCTCTTTCCATTGATTAAAAAACTCGAATTGCATCCATACCTGGTGCCTGATTTCATCGCTGAATTTTTGACGTGCTTTTTTCAACGCACTTTCTTGGCGCTGTGCAATTTCGGGCGCCCACTGATTCCATGGCCTGCGGTCGTGCTCTTTCGAACAGGCTATAAAAAGACAATAGTCATCCAGCCAATAGCTATTTTCAGCTTTAAATTTCTGCAATTTTTTTTCCAGCTCTCCGGTTAAAGATGAATAAAAGTTTTCCGAAGCTTTTTTCAGAACATTCCTTTTTTTCCGGTAAGACTCACCATAATGAACCTTAACACTGTCCGGCATACTGCATTTATCGGCATCGTTCCTCGAAATGAGTCCTTTATGGACGAGAATATCTGGAGAAATGAGATACTGGTTACCTGCAAATGCCGAATAACTGGCGTAGGGTGAACTGCCGTATCCCGTTGGCCCGAGTGGAAGAACCTGCCAAATGGTCTGGTTGGTTTCAGATAAAAAATCGATAAATCTTCTGGCTCCGGAACCAAGGTCACCAACTCCGTAGGATGATGGAAAAGAAGTAGGGTGTACAAGGGTTCCGGCTGATCTTGGAAATCTCATAGTCGTCAGTTTGTATGTAGGTCAAATATTAAGTTAAAACAAGTCAATGAACAGGTTTCAGCACAATTCCGGCAAGTGGAGGTACCGTTATTTTAATGTGTGCTCTTTTTGAGTGCCAGGATTCATCTATCCCCTGTACGTAAAGTTCTCCCGTATTACTGCCGCCATAATACTCTGAGTCACTGTTAAGTATTATTTTATATTCTACAGGTTCCGGCACTCCGATTTTATACCCATGATGAACATTCGGGGTAAAATTCATTATAAATATAAGATAATCGTCGGGGTTTTCAGCCCTCCGTATATACGATATGATACTGTTATCTGCATCACTGATATCAATCCATTCAAATCCTTCCCAATTGGAATCAACTTCATACATAGCGGGCTGCTGTTTGTATAAATTGTTGAGATCTACGATGAGTTTACGAATGCCCTGGTGGTTTTCCCATTGAAGCAGGTGCCAGTCGATAGAATGAGCTTCCGTCCATTCGCTCCACTGCCCGAATTCACTGCCCATGAACAGTAGTTTTTTACCGGGATGGCCATACATATGGGTATAGAGAAGCCTTAAATTTGCAAATTTTTGCCAGTCATCGCCGGGCATCTTGGAAAGCAGCGACTGCTTCATGTGCACCACTTCATCATGGGAAAGAGGAAGCACAAATTGTTCGGAAAATGCATAGATGAGTGAAAATGTAAGCTGATCCTGATGATACTTCCGGTAAATCGGATCTTTAGTAAAATAGGTCAGCGTGTCATTCATCCAGCCCATATTCCATTTGAAATCAAAACCAAGCCCGCCCGACGAAGTCGGTTTTGAAACGCCTCCCCACGAAGTTGATTCTTCGGCAAAAGTCAGAATTCCCGGAAAGTAGTCGTGGGCAACTTCATTAAAACGCCTTAGAAAATTAATTGCTTCAAGATTTTCCCTGCCGCCATACTGATTGGGAATCCATTCCCCTTCTTCACGTGAATAATCAAGGTAAAGCATGGATGCAACTGCATCCACCCGCAGACCGTCAATATGAAATTCTTCGAGCCAGTAAACGGCATTTGAGATGAGGAAATTGATTACTTCAATTCTGCCGAAATTGAAAATATTGGTTCCCCAGTCTTTGTGCTCTCCCTGGCGCGGGTCATCATGTTCATAAAGAGCCGTGCCGTCAAACCGTCTAAGGCCGTGTTCGTCTTTTGTAAAATGAGCCGGCACCCAGTCAATGATAACACCGATATCGGCATTATGACACTTTTCAACAAAATACCTGAAATCATCCGGGTTCCCGAAGCGGCTGGTAGGTGCAAAATATCCGGTAATTTGATATCCCCAGGACGGATCATAGGGATGCTCGGCAATGGGCATGAGCTCCACATGTGTGTAATTCAGATCCTGAAGATAGGGAACGAGGTCATCTGCAAGATCCCTGTAAGACAGAAATCCGGGATCCTGGCCGACATGCCTTTTCCACGACCCCGGATGAATTTCGTAAATGGCAATCGGCTGGTTGTGTGACTGTACGCCCTGCCTTTTCTTCATCCATTTTTCGTCACCCCACTCATACTCGCTGTCCCATACTTTTGACGCCGTGCCGGGACGAAGCTCCGCATATCTTCCATAAGGATCCGATTTTTTTATTGGAGGGGCATCATACGGCGGCTTGATTTCATATTTGTACAAATCCCCTTTTGTAACATGGGGAATAAAAATTTCCCAAATACCCTGAGCAGGGTGTTTTCGCATGCAGTGTACCCTGCCATCCCAGTTATTGAAAGAACCGATAACACTCACCCTGTCGGCATTCGGGGCTACAACCAAAAAATGAGTGCCTTTTACTCCGTCAACTTCTTTAATATGAGATCCCAGCCATCTGTATGCATGGTGATGATTGCCTTCTCCCCAAAGCTGTAAATCAAATTCCGATAACAATGAGCCAAACCGGTAGGGATCTTCGATTGAATACATCTCTCCCTGGTAAGGGTGAATCTGAAGACGGTATTTGAACTTCTTCTTTCGCCTCGGAAAAACATATTCAAATAACCCTTCATCCGAAACACGATTCAATTGAACTGGTTTCCCTTTCTCAGGGGTCGCCTCCACAGAACCGGCGTTTGGCTGAAATGTTCGCAGAACCAGTTTCTCCTTACCTTCCACATCTTGCAGGTGCAGGCCCAACACACCAAAAACATTTCTATGATAACCGTTGGATATTGCAGTAATTTCTTCGATTTTTAAAGTGGGATTTTTCACAATCAGTGGATTTTATTTTAAAGAAAAGACAAGATATAAAATTTGTTATGAAAAATGTTTCCCGAATCTAAGTCTAAAATCATTTTTATTAAACATTTTCTAAAATGAGCGTTATTCGATTTATTTCTCAGCGGTATCTCCTGTCTAAAAAGAACATTTCACTTGTATCTGCCCTCACCCTTATCAGTATCACCGGCGTAACCATCGGTACTGCCCTGCTTATTGTTGTACTATCTGTATTTAATGGTTTTTTTGATGTAATTCAATCTCTTTTATTGTCATTTGATCCGGATATCAAAATCGAAAAAAGTGTAAGCAATTCGCTCTACATGGACCGGCAGATTCAAGGCAGAATTGACGAGCACCAGGAGATCACAGGAATAGCTCCTTACATTGCGGGCAAAGGGATGTTTGTTTTTCAGGATGACAGAAATGAGGTGATCAACGTAAAAGGAATTGACAAAGAGTCTTTTATCAGGCAAAATGAACTCAGAAATAATATACAGACCGGTGTTTTTGATTTAAGTGTGAAAAATAACAGGCCCGGTATTATTATCAGTATGTCATTAGCCGACCGTTTTAGCCTTGAAACGGGCGACGAAGTTGCAGTTCTTAGCACAAGCGGGTTAAGGAAGGCGCTGACACAGTTTTCGGCTCCGCGTGTAAGCCGGTACACCATCCGGGGGCTCTATTCCATGCAGCAAATTCTGAACGAAGAAATAGTATATGTTGATATAGCCGCGGCACAGCGTCTTTTCGGTATGAAAAACCGGATCACCGGGTTTGATATAAAGCTTGCCGATGCCGATAATGCTGAATCAGTAAAAAAAGACCTGCAATCCCGCCTGGGTGATGAGTTTACCATTTCAACGTGGTACGATCTACAAAAGCCTCTTTACGATGTTATGTACCTCGAAAAATGGGGTGCCTATTTTATACTCATGATTATTGTAATTGTAGCTGTTTTAAATATTGTAGGCTCACTCACTATGATTGTAATTCAAAAACAGCGCGATATCGGCATCCTGATATCAATGGGAATGACATCTGAAAAAATTAAAAAAATATTCCAAAGCCAGGGATTTCAGATCGGGTTGATCGGCTGCGGGGCAGGAGGCGCACTTGGATTACTGCTTAGCTGGTTACAGTCGGAATATGGCTTGTTAAAACTTTCATCGGCATTTATTATCGATGCGTATCCCGCATCTATCCATTTCTTTGATGTGTTTTTGGTACTTGGAATCAGTATGCTTCTGTGCGTTGCGGCAAGCTGGTATCCTGCCAAAAGAGCCGCATCACTTCAACCGGCCGATGCCGTAAGGAACGAGTAGGGGGAAGTGGGTAGTTCTGTAGTATGTAGTATGTAGTATGTAGT